>CAYZXZ010000044.1:0-18493 GCA_964481615.1 uncultured Desulfobacteraceae bacterium
CCCCGCGCGGGGCGCGTGGATTGAAACAGAGTACGAGGTTAATTTCCGCTGCCCATGCACTGACCATGTGTATCACGGTTTTACCGTTGGCGCAGTCATGGGAGCCGCGAAGGGTTTTCCCGTCAACGGCGACGGTTCTCCCTCTGAGAGATTTGGGGAGATCCCGCACCCAGCGGGTGAAGAAATTTTGGAAGGCTTTGGGATCAAGCCTGGCGAAAAGCCGACCGGAGGTATCATGATATGATGTTTTATCAGGCTATTAAGGATCATGTTTAAAACGATCTTTGAACAATATACCACATTTTGATGAAAAAGTCCACCGCCGCGATAGCCCTGCGTGCATAATTGAAAATTTCTTGACAGGAATCGCCGAGAGCGGTATGGAAGATAACTTTTATAGCGGAAGTGAAATATTTTTTTAATCCTTGCTCCGCGCGAACGCGGGGCTTGACACCCAAAAGGAGAACTGATGAACCATTACGAGACCATCCTTATCGTCGATCCGGACACGGTCGATAACGAACGGGAATTGATCCTTGAAAAGGTAAATTCCGCGTTTGCCCAGAAGAACGGTACGCTGCTGGTCACAGATCACTGGGGAGTCCGCAGGCTGGCCTATGAAATCAGGAAAAAGAAGCAGGGCCGTTATATCCGGCTCGATTATTGCGGAAGCGGAAACCTGGTGGATGAACTCGAGCGGAATTTCCGCCTGGATCACCGCGTACTCAAATTCATGACGATTCTGATCAACAAGAACGTCGACGTCGACGCCCTGAAAGCGGCCATGACCCCGGAAGAAACCAAAGCCGAGGCGGCCGAAAAAACGGTTTCCACCAACACAGAAACGGCTCACGAAACTTCAGCGGATTCTGAAAACGAACCGGCGACCGGCGATATCGCGCAGCCCGCATCCGATACGGAGGAACAGTCCTGATGGCCTTTACACAGAAAAAAAGATTCTTTCACCGGCGGAAAGTCTGCCGCTTCTGCGCCGACAGCAATCTGAAAATCAATTATAAAGATTCCGGCATGCTGAAATATTTCATCACCGAGCGCGCCAAAATCATCCCGAGGCGCATCTCCGGGACCTGCGCGAAGCATCAGCGGGAGCTCGCCCGAGAAATCAAGAAGGCCCGCACCATCGCCCTGCTGCCGTTTGTCGGCACATATGATGTTTAAGGGAGATTGTATATCGGATTCATGGGTGCACGCCATAAAATCATCTTAAGCGGCATTGCGCTCATATCCACGGCCTGCATCCTTACCATCGCCGCTCCAGTGGTCGGTTTTTTCTGTTTTATCCTCCTGCCGCTGCCGATGATGATTTACCGGATCAGGCTGGACAGAAAAGACGGCGGGATCGTGGCCATAGCCGGCATGACAGTGGTCACGGTCTATTCCGGCAATATTGGAGCGGACCTCTATTTTCTGTCGGCCATGATCGGTCTCGGATTCTGCCTTGGGGAATTCACTGAAATGAATTTTCCCGTCGGACACATCGTCGGTTTTGCAGGAGGGCTGGTATGGGGCGCCTGCGTATTCGCCCTGATATTATACAGCAACTTCTCCGGCAGCAATACCGTGGCCGTTGTCTCCGATTATATCGACACGTACCTGACGGTCACCATGATGCTGTATCAGAAAATAGGGATGCCCGACGATGTCGTCAGGGAGCTGGCGCTCGCCAGGGAAGATATCCGAGACACGCTGACGGGGATACTTCCCGGAATGTTTGCCGCGGCCCTTCTTTTTATCGCATGGCTCAATGTCCTGCTGGCCCGGATGGTTTTCAGAATCAGAAACATCCAGATCATCTCGGATGCGCCGCTGAATACCTGGAAAGCGCCGGACAGCTTCGTATGGGGCCTCATCGGATGCGTCGGGCTGATGATGCTGCCGGGCCACGCGCTGAACCTGATCGGGATCAACGGACTGATCGTTTTGATGATGGTCTATTTTTTCCAGGGAATCGCCATTGTTTCCTTTTACTTTAACAAAAAACAGATTCCTGTTTTTATACGGATTTTGATGTATGCGATCATCGTGATTCAGCAGATACTGGTTCTGCTGGTCATCGGACTCGGTTTTTTCGACGTATGGTTCAATTTCAGACGGATCGGCGCAGATCCCTCCGCTCAATCTCAATGAGGCGGCACTGATCTGTGCAGGAAAACATTTCCCATTGCAATCATGATTGCGGAGGCAACAGATGAAAGTTATTTTAAAAGAGACCATCGATGCGCTGGGCATTATCGGCTCCGAGGTCCAGGTCAAAAAGGGATATGCACGTAATTATCTAATCCCACAAGGAAAAGCCGTAGAGGCGACGCCCCAGAACCGGAAAATCCTTGCGCAGCAAAAAGTAAAACTCGATCTCCAGATCGCAAAGGAGCAGGAGCAGGCCAAGGAAATGGCCCGACAGATCGAAGGCGTGGTCTGCAAAATCACCGCCAAGGTAGCCGATGAGCGGCGGCTTTACGGATCGGTATCCGTCCGGGAGGTAGCAGAGGCCCTTGCCGCCCAGAATATCGAAGTCCCGAAACGGATGATCCTGATGGAACCCATAAAAGAGGTCGGAACCTACTCGGTTGCCATCCGGATATATAAAGGCATCCAGCCTGAAATCACGGTCATTGTTGAACCGGAATAATCGTTTTTTCAACCCGTGCCGCCCATGCGGCGGCACGGGTGCTCCTTAACGACCGCGCCCGGACCGTTTGCCGTGAATGCGGCATAAATCTTACACCCATCGACGCTATCCGGTTACCCGTGACCAAAGATCCTTCAACCTACAAATTACCGCCCCAGAATATCGACGCTGAAGAATCGATTATCAGCGCCATTCTGATGGACAACAGCACCCTTCTGGACATACTCGACATTCTGCGGCCCGAAGACTTCTACCGAACGGCCCATCAGAAAATCTTCGAGGCCGTCAGCGCCATGTCCGATAACGGCGACCCCATTGACCTGGTAACCCTGGCCGAATACCTCAGAACCAAAAATCAACTTGAAGAAATCGGCGGCGCCGTCTACCTGGCCAGACTCGTAGACACCGCACCTGTGCCCTCCAATGCAACCAACTACGCCAGAATCATCCGGGACAAAGCGACTTTGCGTCGTCTGATTACGGCATCCGCCGAAATTACCAGTGAATGTTTCGATAACCCCGGAGATGTCGGTGATGTCATCGACCATGCCCAGCAAGTGATACTTGACATTGCCGAGGAAAAACGAAAACCGACGTATCACCATATCGTCGACCTCCTGCATGCCAATTTCGACATGATCGAAAAGCGTCGGGAAAATCCGAACATAGCCAGCGGCATCCTCTCCGGATTCACCAGATTCGACGCACTGTCCTCGGGATTCCAGAATTCCGACCTGATCATCGTTGCGGCCCGTCCGGGAATGGGCAAAACCGCCCTGGCCCTGAATTTCGCCAGAAACGCAGCCATAGAGGCCGATACTCCCGTCGTTTTCTTCTCTCTGGAAATGTCAAGAGAACAGCTTTCCCTCCGACTCTTGTGCGCTGAAGCCAGGGTCGACTCGTCCCAGGTGCGTGACGGCTCTTTTACCGACGAACATTTGCAGCTTCTCTCCGATGCGGCCGAAGACCTTTCCACGGCGCCCATTTACATCGACGATTCACCTGGACTGACAGCCCTGGAAATCAAAACAAAGGTCCGGCGTCTTAAAAAGGAAAAAAACATCGGGCTGGTCATCATCGACTATCTCCAGTTGATGACATCGCGCAGCCGACTGGAGCGCCGCGATCTTGAAATTTCGGAAATGTCTCGCTCTCTGAAAAATCTGGCCAAGGAAATCGACATACCCATAATCGCCCTCTCCCAGTTGAACCGAAGCTTGGAAGCCCGCGCAGACAAGCGCCCGGTTTTGTCCGACCTGAGAGAATCCGGCGCCCTGGAGCAGGACGCCGATCTGGTCATATTTCTCTACCGGGATGAATTATACAACAAAGATGAAAACAATCCCAACAGGGGCAAGGCGGAGCTGATCCTGGCCAAGCATCGCAACGGCCCCCTGGGCATGCAGCACCTGCTTTTTCTGGACAAGTACACCCGGTTCGAAAATATCGCATACGGTTATGACCTGGCTGCGCCTCCCGCGTAAACGGGTCGACGCCGTCATCGGCGGATGAATGAAAAAACTTTACGGCAATGATAGCGGACTCCGGGCCACCCAGATCCGTCGGCTTGAAAATCTCTATCAGCATCGGACCCCGCCAGATGAGATCCTCTCCTGTCAGCTCATCGCCGACATCTGCAACATTTCCCATGAAATGTCCCGGCAGATCGCAATGCTCATCGATCGATCCGGGAAAATCATCTCGGTAATCGCCGGCGACTACAAAAGCGTTCTGTTGCCCGACATCAGCGAATATCGCGCCCCCGCCGGCCGGCTCAGGGGGCTGCGATGCATCCATACCCATTTCAAGGACGAACCGCTTACAAAAGACGACCTGACGGATCTTGCCCTTTTGAGACTCGACCTGATGGCCACGGTGACGGTTTCGCCGGAAGGACTCCCGAAAACCTTACACCTGGCCCACCTTCAGCCTGATCCCACCGCTGAAAACCCGGTCCGGATTCATCCCCCGATGGATCCGGACCGTCCGGGAATTGACTGTATCGAGTTGATCCGGTCCGTTGAAGCCGAACTTTCCAAATCCATCATGCACTACGATGTGGACGCCGGCATCGAACGGGCGCTCCTCATCAGCGTGAGCGCATCCCCGCGGCCAGAGGCGGCCGCTTCCATGAGAGAACTCCATCAGCTTGCCCGGTCCTGCGGCATATATGTCATTGACGAGGTGATGCAGCAACGGCGGGAAAAAGATCCGCGATTTCTCATGGGAAAAGGCAAACTCGAGGATATCACGATCCTGGCCATGCACAAGGGCGCCTCGCTACTGATTTTCGACCAGGAACTGAATGCATCCCAGATCCGATCCATCACGGACAAGGTCGACCTGAAAGTCATCGACCGGACCCAGCTGATTCTCGATATTTTCGCCCAACGCGCCCAGACCCGGGAAGGCAAGCTGCAGGTGGAACTGGCGCAGCTCAAATACCTGCTCCCCCGGCTGGTGACTAAGAACACGGCCATGTCGCGGCTGACCGGCGGGATCGGCGGCCGTGGGCCGGGTGAAACCAAGCTCGAAATCAACCGTCGCCGCGCCCGGGAACGGATCACCCGGATTGAAAAGGAACTCAAACAGGTCATCAAGCAGCGCAATCTCCAGAAAACCCGGCGGGAAAAACGCGGGGTGCCGGTCATTTCCATCATCGGTTATACCAATGCCGGAAAATCGACCCTGCTCAACACCCTGACCCACAGCCGGGTTCTGGCGGAAAGCCGGCTTTTTGCAACCCTTGACCCCACCAGCCGGCGGATCCGGTTTCCCAGGGACACGGAAGTGATCCTCACCGACACTGTGGGATTTATCCGGGATCTGCCCAAGGAATTGCGGGTGGCTTTCCGCGCCACGCTTGAAGAACTCGAACGCGCCGATCTGCTGGTGCATGTCATCGACGGCAGCAACCGGGATTACCCGGCCCAGATCAACGCCGTCAACCAGATCCTCGATGAACTCGACCTGCAGCGAATAAAATGCATAATCACCGTCAACAAAACCGACCTGCTGGAAGCGGCCGACATCGAACGGGTTGTCGCTGATACCGGCGGCATCCCGATTTCAGCAAAAAATGAAAAAGGCCTTTACCCGCTGATTGCGCAAATGGAGGCCGTAATCCGGACCATTTCCGGGTCTGGATTATATATTGACGCGCCCGATCCTTCTGGTATAGAGAATCGATGAAGATGAACATGGATCTCAATTACATCAAAAATACCGCCGTCGGCGCGGCCTACCGCAGCGCGGAGATATTAAACGGTTTTTTTGGAAAATTATCGGACATCGGCAAAAAAGGGCCTGATGACCTGGTGACCGAAGCCGACATTGCTTCGGAAAAACAGATCATTGATACCATCCGGTCCAGATTTCCGGATCATGAAATCCTGGCCGAGGAAAGCGGATGGCACCACTTGGGAGATTCTCCCTGCCGATGGATCATCGATCCTTTAGACGGCACCACTAATTACGCCCATCAACTCCCTATTTTTTCCATCTCCATTGCTTTTACCTTCAATAACGATATAATGATGGGTTTGGTCTTAAACCCGGTTTCCGGAGAATTGTTCACCGCAATCCGGGAACAGGGGTCGTCTTTAAACGGCGCACAGATAAAGGTATCGGAACGGAAAAACCTGGGAGACTGCCTGCTGGTGACGGGTTTTCCCTATGGCGAGGAACGGTTGCTGAGATCGTCCATGGCCCGGTTCGAAAAATGCATAACAGCGGCCCGGGGGGTGAGGCGACTCGGTTCGGCGGCCTTAGACCTCTGTTTTGTGGCCTGCGGCCGTTTTGACGGATTCTGGGAGGAAAACCTCAAGCCCTGGGACACGGCAGCCGGCGTACTGATCGCCGCTGAGGCCGGGGCCGCGATCACCGATTTTTCCGGGCTGCCCTTTGTGGTGGACAAAAAAGAAATCCTTGCCACCAACGGCCATATTCACGGACAACTGCAATCCATACTGGAGATAGAGATATAATAATGAACGATTTGCTGAAAATCAAAATAATGGACAATTACCTCGACTGCTACGGAGATTTCAACCTATCCGACACGGTCTGTCGGAAATATTGCGCTCTCCGGCTCCGGTGCGCCATTGAACAGCAGGAACAATTGCGGATCGAACAGATTGAAGATATGATGTCTGCTGATGAGATTCAGCTTAAACTTCAATGACGTTTGCAAAAATCTTTCCGGGATTTAAGATCCCTTTCGGATCAAATGCATTTTTGATCCGCCGCATCAGGGCCAGGGCCTCTGCCGAGACTTCCCTTCCGATATAAGCGGACTTGGTCATGCCGACCCCGTGCTCTCCGCTCAGGGTGCCGCCGATGGCCAGGGTATAATCGAAGATCTCTTCCACTGCGCGCCCGGCTTTTTCCCACTGGACCGGGTCTTTCTTATCCACCATGATATTGAAATGGATATTGCCGTCACCGGCATGGCCGAAGCAGACCATCATCAGGCCGGTCCGCCGGCTCAGATCACCAATTTTTAAAACCATGTCCGGGATCCGGCTACGCGGAACAACGATGTCCTCGTTGATCTTGTCCGGGCCATAACGGTAAAGGGCCGGGGAAACCGATTTCCGGGCCTTCCAGACGGATTCGGCCGCTTCGGGGGTTTCCGCCACCGTCATTCCGCGTGCGCCGAAGCGCCGGCAGACGGATTCAACGGCTTTAAGGGCGCGCGCGGTTTCTTCGATGCCGCCGTCGACTTCGATGATCAGGAGGGCTTCGGCGTCTGTGGGAAGGCCCGATTTTGCATAGGCTTCAGCGCACCGGATGGATGCATTATCCATGAACTCAATGGCCCTGGGAATAATCCCCCGGCGGATGATTTCAGAGACGGTTTCAGCGGCGGCGGTGATCCGGTCGTAAACGGCCGTCACCGTGCGCACCGCCTCAGGCCGAGGGAGCAGGCGCAGGGTCAGTTCCGTGATCACGCCCAGGGTCCCCTCTGAGCCCACCATGAGCCGGGTCAGATCATACCCCACAACTCCCTTTGCCGTCTGCACACCGGTACGGATGATCTCCCCCGTGGGCAGCGCCACCGTCATTCCCAGCACATAATCCCTTGTCACCCCGTACTTGACCGCCTTGGGACCGCCGGCGCATTCGGCCGCATTCCCGCCAAGCGTTGAAAAATCGGAACTGGACGGGTCCGGCGGATAAAACAGGCCTTCTTGTTCCACGGCTTTCTGGAACACGCCGGTAACGACCCCCGGTTCCGCACGGGCGATAAGATTGTCCCGGTCAATCGCAAGAATTCTGTTGAAACGGGACATGGCAAGAACAACCCCGGCCCGAACGGGCACGGAACCACCCGTCATTCCCGAACCCGCGCCCCGGGGGGTCACGCTGAAGCCGTGCTGATTGGCCAGTTTCAGAATTTCGCCGATCTCACGGGCATCACCCGGGAAAACGACCGCATCCGGGCAACAGACGGTCTTTGTGGCGTCAAAGGCGTAGCAGAGCAGGTCTTCCTTGTCGCGGCAGACGTGCTGCCTGCCTACGATGCGCTCGATTTGGGAGATGACGGCTGCGGACAGTGTCATGGCAATCCATCGGCCGGACGCGGAATTGGTGCAAAACTTCCTGTAGTTGCGGGGCCGGGTGCGGATGCGGGGATACCGTTCATGCCGCGGCCCTTCCGTTTAGAAGTTTGGTCTCAATAATCTCCACTTCGCGGGAAAGTGCGCCTTTTATGCGCAGCTCTTTTTCGACCGCGTTGATGGAATGGATGACCGTTGCGTGATAGCGTTTAAAACTCTGGCCGATAACCTGAATCGGCTGATCTGTATGACGCCTGCAAAGGAACATGGCGATCTGCCGGGGCCTGACATGAATCTGTTTCCGGGACGGGGATTCAATATCCTTGACGGAAATGTTAAATTCCATGCAAACGACCTTTTTGATGAGATCCACATTGATGGCCTTCTGCGTGGCGGCGATATTTTTCACCACGCTTTCGGCCAGGGGCAGATCAACGGGCATGCCCAGGAGACAAGCTTTCGCGACCACCCCCATCAGTCCGCTCTCAAGAGCCCGAACATTTTCGGTCAATGTCGAGGCAAGATATTCAACAATGTCTTCGGAAATACGAAACGATTTTTCCCGGATCTTGTATTGGAGAATCCGGACCCGGGTCCGAAAATCCGGGGCCTCGATTTCGGAAACAAGACTCTGGGCAATGCGCGATTTGAGTTTTTCGCTCATTTTCGGAATGGACGCCAGCGGCATATTGCTGGAGTAAATAATTTTTTTGCCGGATTCATAAAGATCGTCCAGAATCAGCGCGAGCTCCTCCTGGGTACGGGTGCGGTTGGAGAGCAGGTGGATATCCTCGATCAGCAGCACGTCGCAGCAAGTCCGATACCGGTTTTTGAATTCATTGATGTTCTTGTTCGTAAAGGCCGCCACCATTTCATTGGTGAAATCTTCGGCGGTGATGTAAAAAACGCGCTCGTTCGGAAATATGGAAAGGATCTGATGGCCGGCCGCCTGGGACAGATGGCTTTTCCCCATGCCGATGGGCGACAGCAGAAACAGGGCGTTCTGATGGGGGATTTTCTGGGATGCCAGTGAGAGTGCGGCGGCATATGCGAATTCACAATTTTTGCCAACCACGAAACGATCGAAGGTAAAATCCTTGCGAAGCATCCGGCCGTTTTTCGGCCGGATGATGTTGGGAAGCAGCAGTTGCCGGTCCCGGATTTCCGGACGCGAGCTTTGGCCCTTGGCTCCGTTCCCGTTGCCGCGGGAAACTTCCAACAGAAAGTTCACGGGACCCGCCACCCGATGCAGTTCCGTTCGGATCATCTCCCCGAAATGCTCAATGATGCGCTTTTTAATAAAACTGTTCGGACAGGCAAGCACCATCTGGTCGCCGGTGCTTTTAATAAGCCGAAGGGGTTCAATCCACATATGATACGCATGTGCGGGGGTGTGTTCCTTGATCAAAACCTTGACTTGATCCCATACTGATTCCATAAAAAACATCCTCATCTGCCCGAAAAAGCAACCCGACCCTGAAAAATCGACTTGTTGCGCCGGTTAAAATCGGTTAAAAAGAATTTCAGTGATACACACACATGCGTTATGGACGGAAGGCGTTCACATTTTCCAGGACCCCTCATGGCAGGGGAGGTCCTGAAAAAAGAAAGAAGATGGCACCCCTTATAGGTAATCCGGACCCATACGTCAAATCACAATAGCATCGGCATTTCCGACGGATCGCTTCGACTTGTTGACAAAATATATCTATTTGATTCAATACATATTATATTCGTATACTATTTTAAGTGACTTAAAAAAATGGATAATTAGGGATCAGCCAAAACTTCAACGTATATAAGCGGATTTTGCGTTACCGCCACGGATGCATCCCGGATCGGAATTTTCAAATGCTCTCTTATTTGCAAAATTTCTTATTTTTTCATCCAATTTTGACAATTTAGTGATGTTCCGGATTCTTTGTTTATGAAAAATCGTTTTTTGTGATACGAATTCGAATGCTTGTAGAAAATGTAGGGAAATCCTGACAAAAAAAATAATTTAATCCCTTTGGATGCCAAAAGACGGGCTCTCACACCGTGGCATGCATTCCATAGGCCGAACGGCAAGGACTGATCCGTTAGAATATCCGATCAATTTCAGATGCAAAAAAGGTTTTATCCGTTATGACGACAGTGACGACCGGGCTCCGGCTACTGCTTGATTCCCCTCCTGCGGCCATGAGCGGCAAACGCCTGGGCCTGCTGTGCAATCCTGCGTCCGTGGATACAAGGTGCCGGCATGCCCGCGACCTGATTCACGCTGCATTCCCCGGCCGACTTACCGCCCTTTTTTCCCCCCAGCATGGATTTTATGCTGAAAAGCAGGACAATATGATCGAATCAAGTGATATCATCGATCCGATCCTCAATATCCCGGTTTTCAGCCTCTACGGCCGGACAAGGGTGCCGACCCGGGAAATGATGGAATGCATCGATGTCCTGCTGGTGGATCTCCAGGATGTGGGGACCCGGGTCTACACCTTCCTTTCCACCCTTTCGTATTGCATGGAGCAGGCGGCCCTGGCCGGCAGGCATGTGGTGGTGCTGGATCGTCCCAATCCCGTCAGCGGAAACCGCGTAGAAGGGAACTGTCTGTCGCCGGATTTTTGCTCCTTTGTGGGCCGATATCCGATCCCAATGCGCCACGGACTGACCATCGGCGAATACGCGTCTTTTATCAACACGACATTTGCCATCGGGTGTTCCTTAGAAGTCATCCCAATGAGAGGCTGGCGACGGAGCATGTATTTTACGGATACCGGCCTTCCCTGGATTCCGCCTTCGCCGAATCTGCCGGCGCCGGCTTCGGCGAATGTCTATCCCGGCCAGGTCATCTGGGAAGGCACCAACATCTCGGAAGGCCGGGGAACCACCCTCCCCTTTGAAATGTTCGGGGCGCCGTTTCTGGATACGGACAAAATTGCCGCGTTTGCACTAAAGGAGGGAGTCTCCGGATGCGTACTCCGGCCGGTGGTTTTTGAGCCAACAGCCCACAAGTGGCAGGGACTGGCATGCCGGGGATTCCATATTCATGTCACCGAACCGGATGCATATGATCCCTACACCGTCTCGCTGATCCTGCTGCAGGCGATTCTGTACCATCACCGGGACCGTTTTGAATGGAAACCACCGCCATATGAATATGAAAAAGAAAAACTCCCCTTTGATCTGATCACAGGAGATGACAGTATCCGGAAGCGGCTTGAAGCTTTCGAATCCGTTGCCGCGATCCGGAAAGATTGGAGCGAACAAACAGCAGATTTCACATCCCGGTCGCGATCCCATTATCTGTATAGTTGACGAATAAAAAACCCCCGGGACTGCTCACCGGGGGTTTTTAAGGATCGTATATAAATTATCAGTATATAAATTAAAATCTATTTTTTGGCTTTCAGGGCATCGATCTCTTTTTTCAGCTCCTCGTTCTCCTGTTTGAATTTATCCATATCGGATTCCACGCCCATATCCGCCGGAGCCACACCGTTTTCCCGCTGCCAGGTGTCTTTCAATTCATCAAAACCCAGATACAGTGCCAGACATCCCCCCATCACCGGAATCGAACCCGCCAGGAGCTGCAGAAACGCCCCCCACCATATCGCCAAGAAAATCGCTCCGAGAACGGCTGCAATCGCCCCACCTATCAATGTTTTCATAACCCCGAGTCCTCCTTTAAATTAATCATTCATGTGTACCGGATATGTTGATTGAAAACCAAGCTGCTCCTTGATCAGATTAGCGGCAACTATTAACACAGTTGTTTTTGCAACGCAAGGCAAAATTTCGACATCGCGAAACGCCATCACCTGTCGGAGTCCATCGAATCCCGGCCTGATGAACAAAGATTATCCCCTTGCAAAGACCCGGTCGAATTGTTAGATTTGATACCGGAACGTCAAAAAGCCTCTTTGCGGCACAATACAACGGCGGGCCTGCTGACGGAGGCATTGACTGCAACAAGACCACTCATCAGGAAAAACCGCTTTTCCCCCGGGATAAGGTATGTAATGGAACCCATGTCGATCATATCCATCATGACCGGATGGATGAAAAAGAAACTGAAGGGTACGCGCAATTACTTTGCCTGTTACCTCCCCCCGGATACGGGTTTTCTGTCCCAGTTCATCTTGAAATTCGTATTTTCCGGTATCCGGATACCAGATGGGGAAACGGTTCTGAACCGGCAGCAGGATGATCCGCCCATTCTTATTCTTGTCAACAAATACAAGAGTTACTTTGAATTTTTTTTCTATCACACGCGTTACCGCAACGCAGGGCTGCCGTATCCGTCAATCGGCTTTGACTATAAAATCTTTTTCTGGCAACCGGCCATCCGGTTCTTTAAAATCATCTTTTCCCATATCCATCATTTTCTTAAGCACCTTGCCCTGCCCAATGCCTATAAAAGCGGTTACATCCATGAAAAACTGCTGGCGGGTGAATCGGCCCTGCTTTCGCTGGTTGAAAAAAAGGGTTTTTACCGCCGGTTCATCAAGGAAAAACCCGACCCCCTGCATTATCTCATCGAAATGCAGAAAACCATCGACAGGCCCATTTTATTTATTCCCCAGATTATCCTCTACAGCCGGGCGCCGCAGACAACGCAGCTTTCATTGGCAGACATGCTGCTGGGCACCATTGAAAATCCGGGAAGGATCCGCCGGCTGTTGAACCTGTTTAAAAATCCTAAAAAAATTTTCATTGAAACCTGCGACCCGATCACGCTGACGGACTTCATCAACCAGCCCGACATCCGGGGCTTGAGCTCACGGAACCAGGCGGTCATGCTCCGGCGGCACATGCTGGCACTGATCAACCGCCACAGGCAGAGCATTACCGGCCCCGTGCTCAAATCCCGCCTGGAGATCCGGGAGGAACTGCTGACCAATCCCGAATTGCAGAAAACCATCGCCGAGTATGCGAAACAGCAGAGTGTTTCCATTCACGACGCCCAGGAGCAGGCCGCCGGATTTCTCGATGAAATCGCATCGAATTACAATCTCAAGACCATCCGCTTCCTGGATGTGACACTGCGTTGGACGTTCAAGCATATTTTCGACGGCATGGTCATCGACCATGACGGGCTTGAACGCCTCAAGCGGGTATCCCGAAGAGGGCCGCTGATTTTGGCCCCCTGCCATAAAAGTCATCTGGATTACCTGATTCTGCCTTATGTGTTCTTTAACAATAGTATGCCCTGCCCGCTGATCGCCGCCGGCAAGAACCTCTCCTTCTGGCCTCTCGGCCCCATATTCAGGGGCGGAGGCGCGTTTTTCCTGCGCAGATCCTTCAAGGGCGAACTCCTTTACCCCAAAATATTTGACGCCTACCTGCAGAAAATTTTAGATGAAGGTTTTCACGTCAAGTTCTTTATCGAAGGCGGCCGGAGCCGGACCGGAAAAGTGCTGATGCCCAAAATAGGATTTCTTTCCCTGTTGGTGGAGGCGCATCTTAAAAACAACTGGGATGACATGTATTTTGCCCCCATCTACGTGGGATATGATCGGGTCCTGGAAGAAAAAGCCTATATTCACGAGCTGGAAGGGGGGGAAAAAACACCGGAAAACCTGATCAATGTCATCCGGGCCAGAAAATTCCTGAAGCGCAAATACGGCAAGATCTATGTGAACTTTCATGAACCGATATCACTGAAGCAATACCTGTCGCAATTGGGCCAGTCCTTTGCCGAGATGCCCGGTCAACAGCAGAAAGAAATCTATTTTGATTTCGGGGAAAAACTCCTTGCCGCCATCAACCGGTCGGCGGTGGTAACCCCCCATGCCATTATCGCCGCCGTGATCTTAAACGGCGCGCCCAAACGGTTTTATTACAAACAGATACTGGCTCATGCCGAAACCTATCTCTCCTATCTGGTTTCCCAGGACGTCAATCTATCCGACACCCTGCACATGGACCGGGTCAGCGCCTTCAACCTTGTCCTGGATGCCTTTGCGCACAACAAGGTGATCGAGAAAAGCGCATCGGAATTTTCCCTGTCGACCCGGGCCAATCCTTTATTTAAAACCAACGAATCCAAACGTCCCACCCTGGAATATTACAAGAACAGCGGGGTCACCTTTTTCATGCCGGCGGCGTTCACGGCTATGGCCATTCTAAAAACCGATGCATTCCAGTTTTCCTCAAGCGATCTGCACGCCAGCTACAAATTCCTCAAGGAACTGTTTAAAAACGAGTTCATTTACGATCCGGAGCAGCCGGTGGATTTCGCGGTGCGCAAAAATCTCAAGGCATTCATCAACGACGCCATCATCATGCCGCACCCCACCCTGCCGGATACCTATAACCTGACCTCCAACGGGTATCGGAAACTCAATATGTTTGCGGCGTTTCTGGTGCCGTATTTCGAATCCTACTGGGTGGTGCTCAATTTCTTCATGAAATACACCCGGAAACCCATTTCCGAAACCCGTAATTATTTGCGAAAAATCCAGGCGTTGGGCAACCGGATGTACAAACGCAAGGAGATTGAACGGATCGAGGCGCTCACCAAGATCAATTACCAGAATGCGGTAACTTTCTTTACGACCCACGGCATCGTCGAACCCGAAAACAGCAAGGAACAGATTGATTTTTATGTGGACACCTTCCAGCGGTACCGACGCTATCTGCCGGAATAGCTCCGCCCGCGGGACCCTTGGGTGCCCTTGGAGGCGATCCGGTAAAATCCGCGCTGAAAACGACAGGCCATCATGAAAGCCCTGATCCTAGCGGCCGGTTTCGGCACCCGGCTCCTGCCCCATACCCGGGTCCTGCCCAAGCCGCTTTTTCCCATCGGGGGCCGTCCGGCCATCGATATCCTGATCCGGCAACTGGCGGTCCAAGGATACAACGACATTATCATCAACACCCATCACCTTCATGGGCATATCGAAAACTTCATCCGCCGCCAGCATTACCCCGTTGCCGTGACCACCCGATTTGAGCCGGAGATCCTGGGAACGGGAGGGGCCATCCGGAATGTGGCCGATTTCATGGGCAACCATTCCTTTCTGGTCATCAACAGCGACATCTTCACGGATATCGATGTAGGGGCCGTCATCCGGTTTCACCGGGCCCACCCGCACCCGGTCACCATGGTCATGCACGACCATCCGGAATTCAACACGGTGCGGGTGGATGACCAGGATCATGTCACAGGACTCGATCCTGCCGTAGCCCCGGCCGCCGATGCAACCGGATGCCGGCTCCTGGCCTTTACCGGCATTCAGGTCCTGGATACTGAGGTGTTCGACTTCATCCCGGCGCAAGGCTTTGTCTCCAGTATTGATGTTTACCGGGAAATGATCACCCGGGGACGGATCCTTCAGGCCTGTATTGTCAACAATCATCGATGGCACGATATCGGTTCGCCGGCCGGCTATGCCGATGCCGTCATGGATGCCGCCGCACCGGCAGCTTTTAGCAAGGCGTTCGGCCGGGAACCCGAAATGCCCGTTACGAGGACGCGTCTGGCGGGTGACGGGTCCGACCGGAAATGGTTTCGGCTCTCATCCGGATACCGGAGCCTGATCGCCGCGGATCACGGCATCCGGACGCCCGGCGAGCCGTTGACATATCCCGCGTCGGAAGCCGCCGCCTTTGTAAGCATCGGGAACCATCTTTTTGAAAAAGGAATCGCCGTTCCCCGGATTTATAATCATGATGAATTTTCCGGCCTGGTTTTTGTGGCCGACCTGGGAGATGAAAACCTGCAAGCCCGCGTCGTCCGGGCTGCGGATGAACAGGAGATCATCGACTGCTACCGTTCGGTGATCGATGCCCTGATCCACATGTCGGTCCGGGGGAGCGAAGGGTTTGATTCCGCCGCATGGACCTGCCAGACGCCAGCATATGATCGGCAACTGATCCTGGAACGGGAGTGCCGGTATTTCGTTGAGGCATTTTTAAACGGATACCTGGGCATGGATATCGATTACAATACCCTTGCGCCGGAATTTGAAAAACTCGCCGATCTTGCCACAGTTGACGCGGTCATCGGATTCATGCACCGGGACCTGCAATCTAAAAACATCATGATCATGGACGAGCGCCCCTTTTTCATCGATTTCCAGGGCGGCCGCCTGGGGCCCATTCAATATGACCTGGCCTCTCTGTTATGCGACCCTTATGTTGATTTATCCGAGAACACCCGGAGCATTCTCCTTGGATATTGCATGGAAAAGCTGGAACAGGTACGCCCCATCAACCGGGAATCCTTTATCGCCGGTTGCCATTTCTGCAGCATCACCCGGCTCCTGCAGGCGCTGGGCGCCTTCGGCTATCTAACCCGTGTCAAGGCAAAGCCCGGTTTTGCTCCATACATGCCCGTTGCGCTTAAAACCCTTCACAACCGCCTTGACAGTGACGCGCAAAACCTGTTTAAACAACTAAGAGATACAGTCGTTTCCGCACGCAAACATTTCAAGATTTAAAAAAGCGAGACATGCCATGAAACCGATCAAAATCATGCTCAACGGACTTCCCGGCAACGTGGCCGCCATCATCGCCAGCCACCTGATCGCTGATAACCGGTTTCACATGATTCCCTTTTCCCTGACCGGACCGGAAATCACCGCGGCCGCGCAACAAATCGGATCGGCCGATATCGCCTTAGTCAGGCCTGAGGCCAGGAACAAACTCATTTCAAAACTCAAGGACAAGGAAGGCCCCTTCATCACCATCGATTATACCGTGCCTGCGGCCGTCAACGACAACGCGAGGTTTTACTGCGATAACTGGCTCCCTTTTGTCATGGGCACCACCGGGGGGGACCGGGACCTGCTGGCCGAAACCGTACGCTCATCGGCCGTATCCGCGGTGATCGCACCCAACATGGCCAAGCAGATCGTTGGTTTCCAAGCCATGATGGCTTATGCGGCCGATCATTTTCCGGGACTCTTTTCCGGATACAGCCTTGAAATCGTGGAAAGCCACCAGCAGGGAAAAATCGATACCAGCGGCACGGCAAAGGCAATGGTGGGATATTTCAACAAACTCGGGATCCCTTTTTCAGAAAACCAGATCAAAAAGGTCCGGGACCCCGAAGTCCAGAAAAACCGGCTGGAGATCCCCGAAGCCCATCTCGGGGGGCATGGGTGGCACACCTATACCCTGGAGTCGGCAGATAAAACCGCCCGGTTTTCCTTCACCCACAATATCAACGGCCGGGATATCTATGCCGAAGGCACGGCCGATGCCGTTATGTTTCTGGGAAAAAAAATCGCGGAAGGCCAAACCGGAAATGTCTATTCCATGATCGATGTGTTAAAGGGAGCATAAGCCGATGTATAATTTAAAATCGAACAGCCCGCGGCAGCGAAGAAATATCGGAAAGGTGGATCGTCTTTTTGGCGCCCTGATCCGTAAACCCTCTCTATGGTTTATTGCTTCCAATTTCCGGTCTCAACAACTTTGCCGTCTCAACATCATGTTGATCCTTTTTATAATGACTTTTCCCACGGCTGGTCATGCCGGTCAATATCCGCACTCAGAATGGTCGGACCGGCCCGATCCCATTGCCGCGTCCGAAGCCAGGGTGGGCGGAGAAATGTCGGTCTTCGGCGGTCAGTATCCCAAGGGTCTCAATTATTATCTGGACAACAACGTCCTGTCAGCCGACGTGTTTTCCGCCATGTTCGAAACCCTGCTGAACATGGACCCGGTCACCCTGGAATATGAGCCCGGGCTTGCGGCCCGGTGGACCATTTCAGACGATCTGAAAACCTATACCTTCTATATCGATCCCAAGGCCCGCTGGAGCGATGGAACCCCGGTGACGGCAGCAGACGTCCGCTGGACATATGATATGATCATGGATCCCGGCAACATGACCGGCGCCCACAAAATCAGCATGGCCCGTTTCGATCCACCTGAGGTCGTCGATGATCGCACCATCCGGTTTACGGCTAAAAAAATCCACTGGCAAAACCTGCTGGCCGCCGGCGGTTTTCATGTCATGTGCAAACACGCCTACGCAAACAGGGATTTCAACACCATCACCTTCACCTTTCCGGTGGTATCCGGCCCTTATGGGCTCGGGGCCATTGATGAAGGGGTGTCCATCGCGCTGGTCCGCCGGGCCGACTGGTGGAACATAAAAGCCAAACGGACGTCACGCAAAGGAAACTTCAACCGCATCATCTATAAATTTTTTGCAGAACGATCCAATGCCTTTGAAGCGTTTAAAAAAGGCGCCATCGATATTTACCCGGTCTATACTGCCCGGATCTGGATCGAGGAGACCACCGGCGAAGCTTTTACAAAAAACCATATCATCCGCCAG
>CAYZXZ010000045.1:0-346 GCA_964481615.1 uncultured Desulfobacteraceae bacterium
ATCGGATATGCCACCTGCCACTGGTGCCACGTCATGGAAAAAGAATCCTTTGAGGACCAGTCGCCAGCTATATCAACGATACCTTCATACCCATAAAGTTGGACCGTGAAGAGCGGCCCGACGTGGACGCCGTTTATATGGCTGTCTGCCAGATGCTCACCCGACGGGGCAGCTGGCCCTTAACCATCCTGATGACGCCGGATAAAAAACCATTTTTTGCCGCTGAAGAGATCTGCCAGCCGGTCCTGCAGCAGGCCTACCACATGATCCGCACGGATTATGATCCTCGGTACGGTGGGTTTGATCCGGCTCCCAAATTTCCAACGCCCCATCGGCTTTCTTTTCT
>CAYZXZ010000045.1:356-18222 GCA_964481615.1 uncultured Desulfobacteraceae bacterium
GCGACATTTTCATCGCACCGGCGATGAAAATTCCCTGAACATGGTCCGCCATACCCTTGAGGCCATGCGGTGCGGCGGGATGGTCTTAAAAAGCGCATTATATGAATCTGAACGATCAGTAAATTTTTAGATTCCGTTGACAAGCGGAACAGATTATCATAAGAACCCGTAAGAGGTTCTTTAGGTCAATTCCTATGGTTTCAGATTCGCATGCCGGCCGCAAAACCCTGATGTACGGCGTCAAATGCCAGCCCGATGTTTTTGGCGTCGCCCACCACGTCGCAGGGGATGTCTTTGGATTCGATCACGGCCTGAAGTTCATTGCTGGAACGCGCGCCCGCGGCGATGACCACGGTATCGGCTGGGATTTCCTCGGCCGCGCCGCCGGCTTCTACCCGGATTCCCCCCGGGGTGATTTCCAAGGCCCTCGTGGCGATGCGGGTTTCGATGCCGAAGCGGCTCACGTCCTGGAGCATCCCCCATCGGGTGGATTTGCCGAAATCCTTTCCGATCTTGTCGATCATTTCAATGAGGATGACTTGCTTGGTGCCTTTGACGGCCATTTCATACAGGGCTTCCGGGTCTTCGGCACGGTTGACCATCAGGAATTTCAAAGTATCGCCGGAAATCGTTCCTTTTTCCGCCAGGTGCAGGGCGGTTTCCACGCCCACTGCGCCGCCGCCGACAACCACCACCCGCTGTCCGGTGTAGACCTTTTCCAGCAGAACGTCCCAGGCCTGCACCACGTGGGGGAGTTCAATGCCGGGAATCGGAGGTGTCATGGGCCTGGCGCCGGCGGCGAGGATGATATGATCCGGCTTTTCGGAATCAATTAGAGCCGCGTCCACGGCCTGATTCAGCCGGACATCGATATAGCGGCATCGGACCTGTGCTTCCAAATCCAGTGCGAGCTGGACGAATTCCTCCCTTCCCGGAGGCGCCCCGGCCACAAAGAGCTGCCCGCCCAGCCGGTCGAATTTTTCATACAGGGTCACGTCATGGCCCCGGTCCGCCGCGACAATTGCCGCGTTCATGCCCGCCGGCCCGCCGCCGATGATCATGATTTTTTTCGGCGATATCGTCTTTTCCAGATTGACGCGGTGTTCGTAACCGGCTCTCGGGTTGCAGAGGCATTCGATATGTTTTAATTTAAACAGGTTGTCAAAGCAGCCCTGGGCACAGGCCACGCAATGGACGATTTCGTTTTCCCTTCCGGTGCGTGCTTTTTCCGGAAGATCGGGGTCCGCGATAAGGCTCCGGCCCATGGCCACCATGTCGCACATGTTGTCGGCGATGAGATGCCGGGCTGTTTCCGGATCATTGATGCGGTGACTGGCGATCACCGGCACGTCCACCGCGTCCCTGATTCCACGGGACAGGTATCCAAATGCCCCACGGGGCACGACCGCCGTGATCTGCGGGACCCGGGCCTCGTGCCATCCCACGTTGATGCAAAGAGCGTTAACCGATGCTTGTGTCACCAGGGCGCAGGCATATTCCACAAGCTCGGCCCGTCCCTGGCCGCCGGGCATGAAATCGTTTCCGTTCATGCGCACGATCAGGGGATAGTCATCCCCGACAGCCTTCCGAATCGCCTTCATGATGCCGAGGCCGAACCGCATCCGGTTTTCCAGGGTGCCGCCGTAGTCGTCTGTCCGCTGGTTGGTCAGAGGGGAGAGAAATTCGCTGATCAAGTACCCGGTGCCGTGAAGCACTTCCACCGCATCAAACCCCGCAGTTTTTACGCGGACCGCGGCCTTGCCGAAATTCTCAATGGTCTGGGTGATTTCGTCTTCGGTCATCTCCTTGGGCGTTTCGTTGGTCAGGCGCGAGGCAATGGGAGAGGGGGCCACCGGCTGGCGTCCGTTTAGAAAAAAGGAGAAATTGTAACGCCCGGCGTGGTTGAGCTGGACTCCGGATCTGGCCCCGTTTTCCCGGATGACGTCGGCCAGGCGGGTCAGGCCCGGGATGAAGGCGTCATCATGGGCGCCGATATTGAGCGTGTTGCCGGACAGTTCATCCACCGTGGCATACCCGGTAATGATCATGCCGGCCCCGCCCCGGGCCCGTTCGGCGTAAAACGCGATGATCTGATCGGTGACCTGGAAATTGTCCGCCATGCCAAGATGCATGGCCGGCAGGTATATGCGATTCTTGATATCGAGCTGATGAATACGGATCGGCGTAAACAAAGGATCCTGCATGGTTCCCCCTTAGGAGTCTGGAGTGTAACGGTTCTTATTGACTCATCCCTTCTTCTAACACAACCCGGACCGATCCGACAAGACGGAAAAAACGACACTCTTGTCCAATTCAGTCAAATGATTGTGCTTATTAATCGGAAAAATTTTCATCAGCTCGTCTATCGTCACCAGACGGAGCGATTTGCCAAAACGTTCAATTCGTGGGAGCATTTTGTCTCCATGTTCTTCTGCCAGGCCGCTCAGGCCAAAAGCCTCCGGGAAGTCTGCGGCGGTCTGGCATGCTGCATGGGAAAGATGAAGCATCTGGGCATGAAAAACGCGCCGAACAAATCAACCCTTAACAACAATAAGAATTTGGTTCTTTTCATCATCTTCCCGTACACATCACCCTTTCTGAACCCGCACCGTCAGACGCACATTCACCCTGAAGCCGCCTGTTTTTTCAATTTCACTTAAAAAGCCGGCCACAACATCTTCGACACTTGCCTTCTGAATCAACGTCTCCGGCGGCTTCGGCGATGCTTTCCGACTCGGTGTTCCTTTTGCGGCCTTGGATTTTCGGACGGATGCCTTTTTCCGGGCCGCGCCCTTTTTTTTTGCCGGGGTCTTGATCGTAGATTTTCTTTTGCCGCCGGGCTTGGCGGGTTTTTTAACATATTGCCCCAGCTCCGGAATCTTTTCCAGCGCCATTTCCAGGGTAAATCGATCTTTTCCGATCTTGCGGGTCAGGCCATAAATTTCTTCGGGCGCCAGATTCAATATTTCCGGTACCAGGCTGTATTCGTAGCCCTGCGGCGTTTTGTTTCTGTTGAGAAAATGTCCGGTCTGAAATTGCCGCCTGTTGCTGAGTCTGGCCATGAGACTGGAGATTTCCTGAATTTTGATTTCTTTTCCCGATGCATCGGAAACCATCCGGGTGATATCGGTTAACAAGGTTTTTCCGGTCAGCAGTGCGTCAAGAATCAATTCGCTTCGATTTTTATTTTCGTTTGTCATGGCCACCTCTTGTGATGATTGGTTTTTTAGGAACTATATTGATTTTGAGCGATTTTTCAATGAAAATTTAAGAAGATTAAATCAATTCGTTGACTGAAAAGGCGTAAATGGCGTATGATGCTTTTCACTTTAACCGCGCTTGGGCGCCATGGGAATAGGTTGTTGTGACGGATGCCTTTGCCTCGAAAATTTTATAACCGGCGCTCTCTGTCTTCGGGCAAAACGGTTTTCAGTTTACCGATCTTCACGCATAAAAACAAATGACGATCAACATTCCCAATTATGAAATCGGAAAACTGGCCGGCAAGGGCGGTGTGGCTGAAGTGTATCTGGCCAGACACACATTGCTGGACAGAACGGTCGCCATCAAGCTCATTTCCCCCGCCCATTCGGACGATATCTCCGATAAGCGCTTTCTGAAGGAGGCGAAGGTGGTCGCCGGCCTTCGGCATACCAATATCGTTTCGATTTATGATGTCGGCGTTTATGAAAATAAATATTACATCATCATGGAATACCTCGATGGCGGCGATCTTAAAAAACAGATCAAGATGGGCATGTCCATCGAGCAGAGTCTCGGTATTCTCCGGCAGATCGCCGAGGCCCTGATGTATGCTCATGACAAAGGATTTATTCATCGGGATATCAAGTCCGCAAATATAATGTTTCGCGCCGATGGTACAGCGGTCCTGACGGATTTCGGTATTGTAAAGGATATCAGCGCCGATTCCGGTTACACCCTGGACGGAACCAGCATCGGCACGCCCAATTACATGAGTCCGGAACAGGCACTGGGGTCTAAGGAAATCGACTGGAGAACAGATCTCTACAGCCTGGGCGTTACATTGTACGAGATGCTCACCGGTTCGGTTCCCTATGTCGCGGATTCGGCCATTGCCGTGGCGCTCAAGCATATCAAAGATCCTGTCCCGATATTGCCGGAATCGCTGGCGCACTTCCAGCCGATCATCGATAAACTGATGGCGAAAAAACCGGAAGACCGGTTTCAATCGGGGCGCGAACTACTAAAAGCCCTCGACACCCTCCTGAAAGGGGAAGATACTGAAACGTCTTTGCGGAAAGACCGGGAGTCCGGAGCCCATACAACGCTTTTCAAAGGGTTTGCCGGCCAGCGAAAAATTAAACCCGCACGCCTGGCTTTCAACGTTGCCGTTATCGGCATGGCCATCGGTTTTCTGGTGCTGTTGATCATCCCCTATCTCGATGATCTCAGGACGCCACGGCAATCTCTCAAAAAAGATCGAAAAGAAGCGACTTTGCGCCTGAAGACATCCGATGACGCCGCAAAATCGCTTTCCGAAACACAACCGCCGGAGCAATCGCCCGCCCGTCTCGACCCGGCAGATGACGCACAGGATGCGTTGATGGATGCCATTGCGACGAAGAATTATGACCAGGCCCTTCGGGTTATCACGCAAATCAGGGGGGGGCTGCCGGAGTCGTCGAACCCGATGACGAAACAGGCGGATGACTTGCTGCAATCAAAACAATTTTTCGGCGCACGCGATATTTATTATTCCGTATTGTCCGTCGATCCCCGGAGCACTCCGGCTCTCCTCGGCCTGCTTTATGTGGCCGTTGAAAAACAGAAGGAGTTGATTGGCCAGTCAAAGCCGTCTTTAACGGAAAACGACGCACTGATGACATTGCTAAACAATGCCTTGGCCCATACCGATTCCCCGTATGTCAAGCAGATGAAAATTAATGCCGTGGAATGGATTTACCAGATCACCGGAAGGTTTTTCGAAAACAATGAGTTAAATCAGGCGGAACAGTGGGTGACGGCGGGACTGAAATTCGCGCCGGATCACATGCGAATGAAAAAGCTCAATTATCTGATCCTGGCGCAGCGCCGTTTTGATGAAAGTCGGCTGACGGTGCCGGATCAGGATAACGCCCTGTTTTATTATGAAGAAACTCTAAAAATCGACCAGAAAGACCCTGCTGCGAAAGCGGGGATTTCGCGTATTGCCGACCGTTATGGCGAAATGGCCCGGGATGCGTGGGCCAGTCAACAGCTCTCCGAAGCTGTTCAACGGATCGAAAAGGCCCGCGCTATCGCTCCCGCGGACCAATCCCTTGCCATCGTGGAATGGCTGATCCGGGGCGACATGCATGCTTCAAAAGCGCAGTATGCATCCCCTGAAAATGAGAACGCGCTTTATTGCTACCGGCAGGCCATAGCCCTTGCGCCCGATGACCGCGAGGCGATGATCCGCATTGCAAAAGTCGCGGCTTACATCCCGCTGCAACAGATCCGGCAGACTCAAGACAATCTTGCAAAAAAAATGCCCGCTTACCAATCGTTGTTTACGGCGATAGATGGCGTTGTTTCCCGATATGGCCGGGAGCCGATAGCAGATCTGGAAAAAGCCGTGCTGGCGCAGGTGAAATCCGACATTCAGCATCACGTGGACCGTGACCTGGCGATTCCGCCGGAGTTCAACGATCTGGCGACCACCCGATTTCCCAGGGAAAAAGAATTTTTCGCATCTGCCGACAAGATGCTTCAGGAACGCGCTGTAATTTCGAATTTATTGAATAATATCAGAAAGATAATTATATTTAACGACAAAATGGGGCACTACCGGGCATTGTTTGAGACACTGGATTCGGCAGTGGCGCGCCACGGAAAAACAAGAATGGGGGATCTCCGAAACGCCGTGACGGCACAGATCAAAAAGGACGTTCAATCCCATCACATTGACCGAGAACAGCCCATTCCCGAAGGGTTTGTCGATATCGCCATAAAATATTTACCGGAAATCAACGAATTTTTAACAATTTCCCAGTATGACATATGGATTGCAAGAGGTGATGCCGCAATGGCGGACCGGGAACGGATTCAGTATTATCTGGAGGCATTACGGATGCTTCCGGAACGAGCCGGTGCGATCGGTCGAATCGAACGCCTGGCGAAAACGCTGGATGGGGCCGGTAAAAACGGGGAAGCCGTGGACATGCTCCAGCGGGCGTCGGATATCGCGCCGGACGTCGTGATATTTTCTGAACTGCTTTCAGGCATCCGGCGCATATTGAAAATTTTCGCCACGACTTCGGGAGGATGCGGAAATGAGAATAACATTATTTCCAAAGCTCCTGTGACGGTTGAAAGACTCGATCTTTGTGTTCAATATAAAAATTTGAACCCGAAAAGTATCGTTACGGTAGTCCTCACCCATGAAAGCGGCATGCAAATAAAGATCCCGGTTGTTTTGGAAGGCCGTTCCGGCCGGGAGGGCATCACCGTCGCGGCCCCCATGGAAGGCTTCATGATCGGAGAATATTCCATTGCCGCAATACAGGAAGAGACTGTTTTGTCGGAAACCCGCATGCAATTTGTTGCACCCAGACGGAGGTAAGATTTATGAAATTTTTTTTTCTGCTTGCAGTGCTGTTCATCACCGGAGTAGGATGCGCGACCAATTGTCAGAATGTTCAGCAAAAATTCGATGCCTGCCAGGCGACGCTTACGGATCAGGATTTTATCATCAAGAAGCAGGAGTCGACCCTTCGGCAGCAGGCGACCCAGATTCAGACTTATGAATCCAACATCGCGGAATTGACCAGGCAGTTGAATATCTCTTCCGACGAAAAAAGGACCTACGATGAACGGATCAGAAAAATCGCTTCCGAAGTCCGGGGATTCATGCAGAAGCAAATGCGGGACAACCGGGATTTCCTTACGGGAATCGTGTTTGATGATTTTATCGGCAATGAATTGATCCCAAGGGAAAGTTCCGGTGATAACCGGGCACTGATCGTGGAAGTGGCGAACCCGGTTCCCTCCGGCGGGCATATCAAGGGAATCGGCGGATATTTCCTGAACTCGGGCGAAATTGTCGTCAAACTGTTCAGGAAGTCGGAAAAGGATTACATTGTCGTCCACAGCATGCCGATCCGGGTGGAGATTCAAAAGCCGGGCAAACAGTTTATCGATTTCGACAGCCCGCTGATCATAAAACCAGGCGACATCATCGCCTATTATTTCCCGGGACCCGTATTTGTCCCTTATGACAGAGATGTCGGCGTGATTTCCTATCAGGAGCTGGGGTCGGACGAGTACCCGAGCGGAAGCCGGTTCAGCGAGGAAGATATCTGGGATAAGAATCAGGCAAACAGAAAGTATTCTCTGAATTATTACGGGATTTTCTATCGAAAAGAGGGATCAGGACAGTAAACGGTCGATCCGTTTTAGGGCTTGCGAACAACGAAAATGAATGGAGAAGCTTTCTTCAGTGGATTTTCAGATTTTTGGTGATTTTTAATGACAAGGGAAATCGAGTCTTTATCAATATTATTTGCCGATATCTGCAGCAGCTCGGCACTTTATGAGCAGCTCGGGGATCAGGTCGCCCGGGAAATCATCGGGAAGATATTGCAACGGCTGAGCGATTTGACGATCCAGTTCGGTGGAAACGTGATCAAGACGGTCGGAGATGCCATCGTCGCCACTTTCCCCGCGGTGGAAAAAGCAGTGGAGGCAGCCAAGTCCATGCAGATGACAATGACCTGCGGCCTCTGCGAAAAACCGGATCTGCCGCCCATCAATATCCATATCGGTATTCATCACGGTCCGGTTGTTACGGACGGTGATGATATTTTTGGAGACGCGGTCAATATCGCCTCGCGGGTTACGGATTACGCCAAACCGCGCCAGATCGTCGCCACCCGCGCCGCCGTAGAGGGATTATCAAAGATTTCAGGCCATTTAAAAAAATATATCGGCAGAATAACGGCGAAAAACATCACCGGTGAGATTGAACTTTTTGAAATCCTTTTCGGTAATCAACAGACCACCGTGGTCATCGATTCACGGGAAGTCTCAGAAGCCATTTTCTGTTCAAACCTCTATTTGATGCACGGCCGCCGGGTGGCCACCGTTGATGCCCATAGAACGGTCATCTCAGTGGGACGAGAAGATTATAATGACATTGTTGTGAAATATTCATGGATTTCACGAACCCATGCCTATTTTGAAAACCGAAACGGCATTTTTTTGGTCATTGACAAAAGTTCCAATGGAACTTTTATTTATCCTGAAAATGCGGAACCGCTATACATCAATAAAAGAGAGCATCCGCTGGTGGGCAGGGGCCTCATCATTTTCGGCAGGGAAAAAATCGACGAAAAAAACGCTGATGTCATGGACATCGTTGAATATGATGTCAGATAGTTTTGCAAGGTCCTTTGAATCATTCCCGCAGCAGAAGTGTAAATTGGGGGTTGATTTCAAAGCTGCCCCCAATGCGGTCAATGCCGCCGGCAATTACCCGGTCCGGACCGACGGCATAGACGGCATTATCGTTTAACACTCCCCGAATCCATGGGGGCGGATCATCCTCCCCGCCGACCATGCCCGGCCACAGCTCTAGAAATCCCTGCCGCTCCAGGGTATCCGAATCTGTCAACTGATAGATATAGACTCCTGAAAATACATGAGGATCAATAAATTGCCGGTTGTAACCGATAGTGACCGGAATGGCCCAGAGCCGGTCATCCGGCCGGAACAAGGGTGAGGCGGATAATCGGAAGGCCGCGGAATCATCCGCGCCGCTGCCGCTGATGCTTTCCGTGTGGCGCAGTCGTGGGGCGGTCATGTCGCTGATGTCAAACAGAGACAGGCAGAGTCCCGGCACCGGGTCCGGGCCGTCCGCGGAACCGCACGCGGTTTCCGTGATCACCAGCAGCAGATTGTCAAAAACAGGGAAAAGACCGGCAGGGGGACCCTGGCTTTCCATAAACCCGGATGTTTTCGGAGATGCGGGATCAAAAAGATCTATGATCGTTATCCGGTTTATGTCTTTGGCATCCAATATAAACCCTCTTGAGCCGATAAAGCGGGCGGTTCCGGGGGGGCGGTCGGAAAACAGATTTTCCATGCTGCCGATGACCGCCAGGGCGTCATTTTGCCTTGTCAGGCAAAAAACATGACCGGCGGCGGAGCTGTCCATGAAAAGACCGGTGATGGTGGCAATCCGGAAGACCTCCTTATATTGCCCCACGGCAGACGGATCTAAAAGCCGTCCCCTGACTCGGCCATGGGCCGTGTATTGCGCGGTATCGCTTGCAATGTCGATCCGGTGAATGCGGGTCTGGTAAATGTCTGCCGTATCGTCGGCATGCTCCGTGGCCAGAAGGTAGAAGGCGTCGGAGGACGCGTGCACGTGATGGATGTCGGCGATCAGGCCGATGCTTGAAAAATCCGGCCCAGGGTTATCCAGATTTGCGGTGATGACCGAAAGAATGGCGCCGCCCCCCGGATCAGCGGGCCGGATATAATCGTTTGCGGTGGCGATCAGACGTCCTTCGGCGATCAGATCCCCGGAACCGTCAAAGGCGGAATAGGACGGGGTCAGATCATCTATGGTCAGGCCGGCCAGGCTTTTCGCGTTTAAAAACGCAGCTTCCTCGGCCCCTTTTTCCGTGCCGTCATGCCACAATTGCAGATCCGGCAGATCCGGCAGGAACCGAGCCGCCACATGGAGGTTGTCGCCGGAAATCCGGGATGCCATCCGGTACCCGTCGGCATGGATCTGCTTGATAATGACCGGGGCATCGGGTGCGCGCACGTCCGCCACCAGGATGCCGAGTCCGGCCCCTGTCGGAAGACCGCCCGGCCGGCCCGCATCGATCCCGATCCTTTCCCGGTTGTCGTCATATGCCCAGGGCATGCCGTCTCCGCCTTCCGGCGTATACAGCACCACCAGGCGCTGCCGGTTCAGATGCAGTGCGTCCACCCGACCTTCGACCGTGATCCGGCCGATGATCCTCATATTTTCGGGCCGGGCTGCGGAAATGATCCGGACGTCGTTTTTACCTGCCACATAAAGACAGCCGTTGCCCGAGACCACCCTGTCAGGTGCGTCCGCATCCATTCCCAATCCGCCCGTATTCATATCCCAGGATGTTTCCACGCCAGTATCCGGGCCGATCCAGCCGGGCGGCGTGTCATCGGCAAAAGACTGCCGGGACATGGGCCAGGCGCTCCGGGCGTACTGGGTGACCAGATAATCCTGAAGGGCCGTATCCGAGGCGAAGGTGCGCATTTCGGGATTGCCCACATCCGTGCCGCCCGTGCATCCGAGGGCCGCTGCCCATGCCGCGAGGATCAGCATCCGGATGATCAGGCCGGCGTCGTTTATTTTACGGCGCATCATGTCCGGTCTCCTTTATCGTCGCTTCGGGTGACGGGAAACACCTGGATGTTGATCTGAATGACCTGGTCCGGATCCGCGTCCTCGGCAAAACTTTTAAGAATTTCCTGCCGGAATTCGGCGATTTTTTGTTTGAGTTCGGGCAGGCGGTTTTTGCCGATGCTCAGGGTCAGGGCCGTTATATCCCGTTTTGCGGCGGGAAACCTTTCAATGGCGGTGTCAGCCATTCGGATCATTTCTCTGTGGAAGTTGGCGATCAGAACGGATTTAACTTCCGATCCGGTGCTCAACAGGGTGTCGGTCTGTTCCCATCGGCCCTGTGCGTCTTTGCGGATTAATCCGAGTTGCATGAGCCGATCCAGGGCGGTTTCCACATCCTTGACGCGTACCGGCGGGTCGAGCCTTCCGGCGATCTCTTCGACGGTCTGAGACCGGTCGCCGAACATGGCAAGTTCTCGGATTACCGGCAGATACCATCGTGAAAAATAGTCATACTGGGCCTGATCGATTTTTTTTATGCCGTCCCGGGGCCTTATGGCGATCATCTTGCGGTAGTAATGATCCTTTTCCGCAAGGTCTTCGGTCTGGTTCATGTAAACCAGATTTTCAAAAAATTCCCGCTCCGGTTTTTTCAGCTTAAAACCCTTTGCCACCTGTGAGATGCTCGCACTGGTCAGGCTGCGTTGTCCGTCGATTACCAGTTTCAAAAAATTGGGCGATGCAAAACCGGCCATCCGCGCGAAATAGCGATGGGAATAACCGGGCGTTGTTTCTTTTTTGTACTGAAACATCTCCCTTAAAAACGCCCGGTAATCGGAATATTCAAATACGGATGGCCGGTTCATATTATCATTTAGCCGCGTCAGTTGAGTTTCAGCGTTTCAAAAGGTTCTGAAATCTCTGTAATTTTGGATCTTTTCGCCGTGTTCGCGGTTACGGCATATACGGAGTCATCGATGAAAACGCCGCGCCCCCATCCATAATAATACATACTAATACCGGCTTCCAAGGGAATCCTTCCCAGCAAGGTAAAACCGGCTTCAGCGGATACCCGGTAGACATAGAGGCCGTTGAAGGTGGGGGTGCCGTAATCCCAAGGGCTTTCCGGGATGACGATGTTTTCATAAAGGTCGATCGGCAGGGCCATCAGCTCCTTTTCCGGCCAGAAGGCCATGGCCTTGTGGTTGTAGAGGGCTTCGGACCATGTTCCGCGGTCGCCGATGACGGCGCTGTATTTCAGGCGGGGTTCGGCGAAATCGCTGATATCGAATATGGAAAGCTGCACGCCCTGATCCAGAGGCGTTTCACCTTCGAGCTTGGTGTCCCGGCCGAGGGTCAGCAGATGGTCGGGGCCAAGGGGGTGGATATAGGTCGAATAACCGGGCACCTTGAGTTCACCGACTACAAAGGGTTTACGGGGATCGGAAAGATCCAGGGTAAAGAGTGGATCGATTTGAACAAAAGTCACCAGAAATCCTCTCGGACCCATAAAACGCGCCGCATAAAGCCGTTCCCCCGGGGCGATGTCGTTGATGGCGCCGATGACGGCCAGTTTATCATTATCCGGCTCCAGGCAGTAGACATGATTTCGGGAACCGCCGTCCCAGGGAAATCCGGTGGTGGTGGCCACGCGCAGCACATTTTCATATTCACCTAAGGAAAACTGGTTGAGGAGTTCGCCGTCAATCGTGCCTTCGGCAATGAGGGTGACAGGCGTTTCGTTTAAGTCGAACCGGTAAATCCGGGTTTTGAACGCGGGCGGCATCCACCGGATGCTGGGTCCGTCTTCGCGGTAAGGGGGATAATCCGCAATGGTGGCCGCCAGATACAGGGATTGCGTCGAGGCGTATACGTGGTGGATATCGGCCACCAGGCCGGTGCGCGCCATTTCTCCGGAAGGCATCGCCATATCGATGGAGACGATGGAAACGATGGAGCCGCCTCCGGGTGTGTCGGGCCGGATGAAATTCTCTGTTGGAATGAGCCTTCCCTTTTCCATGATGTTGCCGGTCTCATCGCAAATATAAAAGGATGGGATGAAATCATCGAGGGTCAGGGCGTCAAGCATTGCACTGTTTTTGGCCATGAGCGCGTCTTTGTCCGCTTCGGAGCCGTCGTACCAGATTTCTATGGGCGGAAGGTTCGGCATGAACTGGGTCACCAGATGCAGACGGCCGCCGGTCAGCCGGGAGGATAAAAGGAAACCGTCGATCCGGATATCCCTTACGATTGCAGGAACATATGGCATGTCGACATCGACGATGAGCAACCCCGTCTCCTGTTTCGGAGGAATCCAGTATGGCATGCCGATATCGATTTTGGCGACTTCTTCGTCAGTCGGCGGGATCGAATTTTCAGTATCACCATCCCCCGTCCAGATTTCGCTGTCGCCGTAATCGCCGTCTATCCGGATAGGCGGTTCTCCATTTGACGGCGTGTAAAGCACTGCGAGAAAATTGTCAAACAGGTACATGGCGTCCACATTGCCGTCCACCGGGATGGCGGCGGCAACCTGCATGGATGCGGCAGGATCAGCCGACACGATGCGGACAATATTTTCACCGGCCACGTAGATGTATCGGCCGTCGGTTTTGACCAGATCCGATTCATCCACGCCGGTTTCCTGAAGGTTGGTGGAGGAATAGCCCTTGCCGTCTCCGCTGTCGCCCGGCACCGCGGAAGTTGCCTCCATATCGGCCCGGAGGGTTTGCATTATTTCGGGTTGAAGGCTGGATGCGCATTGATCCTTAAGATAGGCAAAGAGTGCCTCGTCCGATTCAAAATGCAGGGCGGCCGACGTCTCGTTTCCCCCTCCGCTGTTGCAGCCCCAGAGGCAAATGGCAAAAACCAGGGACAGTCCCATCAGCCGCAAACGATGGGTGTGATGAATGTGCGTCATGGCGTGACTCCTTTTCTTTTGTTGGTTGATCGTAATGATGAACATGGTTGAATCTTTTTCAATCTCACCGGCCTTGTTTTTTTGATGCGGTCGCAAAAAGTTAAACTACCTGCGTTGAGAGTTTTTGGCGACTTTTTACAACCGCCTCTTTTTGACGGAATTCTATCCGGTTGTGTTGTCGGGAAGCAAGCTGTTTTTCGATTAAATTATCAAAAAACGTATTCTTAAGAATACAAAAATTATAACTTTATTTATTTAATAATTAATAAAAACAATAATTTATATAAAATTAATAATATCACTTTTTATAAATTTTTCAATATTAAGAATACAAACCATTCTCGCCGGGCGGTAGCGTGGGATTGAGGTTCAAGTTTTAATTTCGTGCGGAAAAGATTTATTGCGAGTGCATCATTTGCGACGAAAAACAGGTGCAATACAAAATTTCAAGTTTTTCACACCCAAAAATCAGGGATTCCTTGATTGTTTTTTGGCCATTTACGGCATCCAGGGCGACACGTGCTTTAAATTCCTTGCTGAACATTTTTCTCTGTTTCAATTTGCTCCTCCTTTCCGGGGTTTGGATGTGTACCATGTGTCAGCGGTGCATTTATGTTTGTCCTATGAAAATCAATATCCCGCAGCTGATCTACAATGCCCGTGCCACCTGGCCCCGAAATCAGCGACCCAAAAGGGTATTCTTGGATCCTGCAATATGGCATTGAAAAATGAAAGCTGCAGCGCCATGGGGACATCGCCGAAAGATTTCACATTCGTGGTGGAGGATGTGTTGGGTGAATACCAGGAAGCCCAGCTGGAATTCACCGACATGGAAGCGCCCATTGACAAGGAGGGCGCCGAATTTTTTCTGAACCAGAATTCCCGGTAACCGGTCACCGAGCCGGATGAAATGGTGCCCCATCCAGAAATGATACGCATAGGCGCCTGTCGTATGAAGCGCCTGTTTGAAGGAGACCTCGATTTTAAACCGCAGGCCATATAGCCGGATCACCGTTAGGGGATCAAGCGTAAGCGACGTGCAAAGCAGGATCATGTTTCCTCGCGTGGGATGTTTGATCAGAACAAACCGGATCATTCGGCCGACGGGTCGTCATAAAAGGGCAATGTCGCGATACCGGATGAGGATGTTTTTTTCACCATAAACTGGGCTTGGTGCAGAAACAAACAAATGATCCGCGCTAAACAGGTTTCGCAGACGTATCTTTTTGCCATAGATTCGCGGACGTCCCCGGCCCGGGGCTTCTGCCTTAGGCGCGGGAGCAAACGCGACCCCGTTGGTTTTGACCCGGGAAATCAGATGATGCCCTTTTTCAAGCAGGGGCAAGATGATGTTGCGGCTCGTGTAGTAGGCGTCGGCGACGAGCATCGCCTTTAGTGGGTCAGACCGTAAAACCCCAAGAAACATCCCCGCCAGTTTGTCCAGAAGCGATTTTTTACTTCCCGAATGCCACACGATGCCTTCACAGATGCGAGACAGGATCGGCCCTTTACCAGCGATGAATGGATTGATTTGTCAATAGAAATTGGCAAATTGCGTCGGCTGGGGTATAAAGAGAAATAAAAAATGCACTAAGAACTTAGCACTGTCCAGTAAATTTATAACAATCAATTATTATTGATTATAATTTTTTCCGTTCAAACACTATTTCCCAAGGTACCCATTTTGAAAATACATCTTATTTCAAGGCTCGTTTCGCCCACTTTTTTCTTCCGACAGGTGGCTTCCACTTCGTCCGGCATATTTTATCCGTAACCGGAGACGTTCAACCGATTCCTCAGAACGATACGCCGAGTCCGCATAAACATCACGATTACTGCTGCTCTCATCAAGCAGCTGCTCAAACACCCGGTTTTATAAGACCTGCCCCGGCATTGCTTTTCCGCTCTTTTTGACGGATCTTCTCCAGCGGCTCCCTGAATATCTCCCAGTCAATGGCCTGGTTGAACTTAAGAAGCGGATCTCCGTTTTTGTTCAGTTTTTCAAATCGGTCATGCCAATCGAAAAGTCTGGTCTGCATCATCATTTTTTCCTCCTCAAACCCTCGGAAAAGCCCTTCATTGATAATTTCTATGTATGGCGCAAAATATATAGAAATTATCAATTTGACATATAGAAAAATACAGAATACGGAATATGCCTTAAATACAAAAACGTGCGTCCACCGATTGTATGTGATCACGAGATGTTGATGTGATGGTGCACAAAAAGGAGAGCCGGTGGAGACCCCGATATTCAGCGCAACAGGAGTAGTTATCAACCTCATGAAGAAAAGGTGAAAATCAGATGAAAAATGTATTTGCAACCCGATGGGGAATGATCGGTGTGGGCGCGTTTATCGGGATAATCGCCGCCCTTCTTCAAAAATGGGGAAACCCCGGGAACATGGGGGTCTGCGTTGCCTGTTTTGTCCGGGATATCACCGGCGCGCTGGGCCTTCACCAGGCGGACGTGGTCCGGTATCTGCGGCCGGAAATCATCGGTTTTGTGCTGGGCTCCCTGGCGGCGGCACTGATTTTCAAGGAATTTCGGCCACGGGGCGGCTCTGCACCCGTTATTCGGTTTGTGCTCGGGGCGTTTGCCATGATCGGCGCCCTGGTTTTTCTGGGTTGCCCGTGGCGGGCCGTGCTTCGCCTTGCCGGCGGTGACGCCAACGCGATTTTCGGCATCATCGGCCTGGCGGGCGGCGTCTGGCTCGGCACCCTGTTTCTCAAAAACGGCTACAACCTTGGCCGTTCCCACAAGTTCTCCGGGGCTTCCGGACTGATCCTGCCTGCCATGCTGGCGGGTTTTTTCGTTCTGATGCTGCTGTCTCCCCGGGCCGAAGGCGCGGACAAGGGTGGGGTCCTTTTCTACAGTCTCAAGGGTCCGGGCGCCATGCACGCGTCCATTCTCATATCCATTGTCGCGGGGCTGGTGATCGGTTTTATCGCCCAGAGAAGCCGCTTTTGCACTATGGGCGCCATCCGGGACATGATCCTGTTCAAGCAGGGGCATCTTCTCTCCGGGGTTATCGCTCTGATTGTTTTTGCCTTTCTGACCAATCTTATTGTCGGCCAGTTCAATTTCGGATTTGAAAATCAGCCCGTGGCCCACACCCTTCACGTCTGGAATGTTCTGGGCATGGTGCTGGCTGGACTGGCATTTGCTCTTGCCGGGGGATGTCCGGGCCGCCAGTTGTTCCTGTCCGGTGAAGGCGACGGAGACGCGGCCCTGTTTGTCATCGGCATGGCGGCCGGCGCGGCTTTTGCCCACAACTGGGGACTGGCCAGTTCGCCGGCGGGACTCGGCCCGCACGGCATCGCCGCCGTTGCGGTGGGTCTTGCGGTATGCGTGATCATTGGCTTGACGATGAAACAAACCAATTAGACAGTCTGGTAACAATACGAGGAGAACAGCCATGACAACGACAGTAGTAGATGCGCGCGGTCTTTCCTGTCCGCAGCCGGTCCTGATGACGATAGATGAGATCAAAAGGACAAAAGAATCCGAACTCCTGGTACTCGTGGATGCCGAAGCTTCAAAGGAAAATGTATCCCGGGCCGCCGAAAGCAAGGGCTGGAAGGTAAAAGACATCGCAGAAGCCGAAGGCGCCTGGCGGCTTCATCTTCTTAAAGGATAACGCCATTGGGTTTTTTAGATATTTTCAGCAAAAAAAAGCACAGGCCGGACAAAATCGCATCAGATCGCGGTATCATGGTGTTTGAAAACACCAGCGAGGTGATCCGCGCGGAAAATGTGCTCAAGGGAAACGGGTGGCGAGTTCAGGTCATGGGGCCGCCGCCGGAAATCCGCACCGGGTGTGACCTGGTCATCACCTTCCCGTTGATCGAGGAACTCAACATCCTTCGATTGCTGGAAACATCCAAATTACAACCCCTGCAGGTGGTGCCGGTATCCAGCCCTCTGCTCGAACCGGTCAGTGTCTTTTTCACCCGGGATTACGGGCGGTTTTTAATGGTCCGTGCCGCCAACATGAAAATCACCGTGGATAAGCTGTCCTTGAAAATCGTCAACATCTCCGGCGGCGGGTGCCCGGATGTGCCCTTTCTGGCCCGGGAAATGGTGGGAAAGCGGCTCGATGACGCGCCCGCGCCCCGCAGTCTCGGCCATACCCTGTGCGGTTATGCCCTGCAACTGGCCTACAAGGAAATATCAAAACAATGTTTGCCGTAGTTGGAACGATACCAGACGACGATTTTCCCCTTTTCGATGGTCCCATCGATATTGACGGGGATTGCATGCGCGCCGGCGGGCAAAGCGTCGATATCAACCGCGGCACACCGGCCTTGCTGGCCGCGGCTTTTATGACATGCGAATTTTTCGGCGCCGACGCTCCCCATGCCTATCTGATCGGCGATACCGGGCGGGGCAACGGAAGCCGTAAACTCTACCAGCACCTGGGAAAAACACTCCCGGCATGCCGATATACCAGCCTGACCTTTCATTACATTCAGCCGGATGTGGATTGGCACAATCGGGTTCTCTTTGCTGTGGATGAAATGGCGGCCCGGCCCGTGCTCATTGCTGACGCAGGGTGCATGTATGCTGCCAAGATGAGCGGCCAGGC
>CAYZXZ010000046.1:0-16036 GCA_964481615.1 uncultured Desulfobacteraceae bacterium
CGCTTCATAAGGTGGCCAGGATCTCCCGCGCTTGATTTGCGCCGTCAAATTTATCGTCTATATCCAGGGCCTGCTTCAGTGTGGCCGCTGCCTGTTTTACGGCGCCGCTCTTATAGTAGGCGATCCCGAGATGGTAAAGGATGGTCGGGTTGTTCGGAGACTGATCGAGGCTTTCGTTTAGCGTCCGGATGGCCTGATCATACATTTCCATCTTGACGTAGACCCATCCAAGGGTATCTAAAATCCGGTAGTCGTCCGGCATGAGGCGATGAGCGGTCCGGGCGAACCGTAGCGCATCGGACAGGTGTTTTTCCTGCTCGGCCAGCAGATACGCGAGATTGTTGGCGGCCGGAACAAATTCAGGATTGGCCTCTATGGCTTTTCGATAGTGTTCTTCCGCAAGGTCGAATTTCTGCTGGAGGGAATAAATGATGCCGAGCATCATCAGAGGGATTTCCCTGCGTTGCGCCTGTTCAAGGGCAAACCGGTACTGGGCGACGGCATTGTCCGCTTGGCCCTCCCTTATATAGATATGTGCCAGGGCGTAATAGGGCGGCAGGTACTCGGGCGCAAGGAGCATCGATTTTTTAAAGGAGGTTTCCGCCTCACGGCTGTCTCCGGCGGAAAGCTGGAGTTGCCCCTTGAGATTGAAAATCACGGCCTGGCGGGTCGGACTGTCGGTCGATCCTTCCAGCATAGTGTTGCATCGTTTCAGGGCGGTTTTGATCTGTCCGTCGTTGAGCAGGGCGGAAATCATATATGAAAATATATCAAGTCGGTTCGGGTTTTTTGAAAGCGCCTCCTCGAATTTTTCCGCCGCAGCGGAAAAATTCCGCTCTCTTAGAAAGAGTTTGCCCATCAGGTGGTAGGCCTCAGGATTATCCGGTGCGAGTTCGATGAGCGCGGTAAAATGTTTTCTGGCTTCATCCGGTCGGTTGTCGAGCCGGGCGATGTTGCCGAGCAGTTTCCTGGCTTCATAATGGTTCGGGATAACGGAAAGAATGTCATTGCAGGCTTGTTTTGCCAGATCCAGCCGGTTTTCCCCGATATAGGCGCCGGCCAGAAGCAGCCTGGCGTCGATGTATTCCGGCGCGACGGGCCTGATTTTTTCCAGGTCGGCCCTGGCCCGGCCGGGATCACCTTTTTTCAGATGGGCCAGTCCGCTCATGTAAAGCAGGTGGGTATTTTCCGGATGGTTGCGCATCAGTCCGAACAGATGCGAAAGGGCTTCGTCCCATGCGTTTCCGGCCATCAGGATTTCGGCTTTCATGATCTGTGCGGGCAGATAGTCGGGGTTTTTCCGGAGGATCTTTTCATTATAGGTTGCAGCCATTGCAACGGCGTTGCGGTTGAAATGGAACATGGCCATATGATGAAGGATGCCGGGGTTTTCGGGCTGGATGTCGAGGGCCTTCTGGAACAGGGCCAAGGCCTGGCTCGGCCGGTTGGTGGCATTGAAAAAATTAGCGGCAATGATATAGAGCCTTGGGTCGGAGGGATTTTGAAGCACGGCGTTCATGAAAGCATCTTCTGATTTCTGCCATTGTCGGGTCTGGAGATAGAGATTGCCCAGCAGGATATGCAGATCGGTGATTTCCGGATATTTCCGGATTGTTTCCAGCAGCAGCGATTCCGCCTGCTGGAATTTTTCCTGGCTCAGATGGAGGTTTAAAAGCGCGAAAATCGGGTGCAGGGAGGCCGACGGGCGTTTTGCGGCTGTTTCCAGGCGCTGTTCCGCCGCAGCGAAATCTCCCCTGCTGGCCAGGAGATTGGCCAGACTCAGATACGCCCGGATCTGTTCGGGGTCATGATCGATAATGGATGCAAAGATCTCTTCGGCCCGGTCCGGATTATTTTCCATCTGGTAGAGTTCAGCCAGCAGATAAAGGGCCGCCAGGTTATCCGGTGTTACGGACAAAATTGAATTGAGGATCTCGAGGGCCGCGCTGGTGTCCCGGTTGAGGATGTGAAGGGTGGCCAGCCGTATCCGGATTTCTTGCTTGTCGGGTTCAAGGGCCGCGGCCCGGGAATAGACGACAAAGGCTTTGGCCACCTCTCCAAGGTTGAGATAGACTTCCCCGAGATCGGCATGGGCCTTTGCAAAATCCGGATCAAGGGCGACGGCCTTTTCCAGGTTGTCCCTTGCGCAAACATAGTTCTGCTCTTCGTAACAGGACCTGGCTTTGTCGTACAGGGCGGTTTTGCGGTCGGTATCCGAACAGGCCGCCAGCGCCGCCAGGGAAATTATCACCAGAAATGTAAATTTTGCGCTGAGATCGATTCTTTTCATCATCGCTGTTTTCTTTAATGAATGGAATTACCCGTTTCTATGATATTGACAGTCAGTGGCTATCTTAGTATAAACAGGGGCCGATATCAAGAACCGACGAACCTGAACGGTACGATTTTGTTTTAGCCATAATTTTTTAAAGGGTTACCGCTTTAGTCGCGGTTTTTATTGGCGACAGCCCGTTTATCGGATGCCCCCGACTGGATAAAAAAACAAGGAAGATCCCAATGAAGATGTTGCCTGGAAAAAATATTATTCTCGGCGTGTCCGGCGGGATCGCGGCTTACAAAAGCGTGGAACTGCTGCGACTGCTGCAAAAGGCCGGGGCCGCGGTAAAGGTCGCCATGACGCAAAACGCGGCCCGATTTGTCGGTCCCTTGACGTTTGAGGCCATATCCGGCCATCGGGTGTTTATGGATATGTTTTCAGGGGAATCAGACGAACCCATGTGGCACATCTCCTGGGCTGAAGCCGCGGATGCAGTGGTGATCGCGCCGGCAACGGCAAATATCATCGCCAGTCTGGCAAACGGCATTGCCGATGATGCCCTGACCACTCTGATGCTGGCAACGACCGTGCCCAGGCTGATCTGTCCGGCCATGAATACCCATATGTATGAAAACCGGGCCGTTCAGCGCAATCTTGATATTCTGCAATCCGACGGATTCATTATTGTCGAGCCGGGAGACGGCGAACTGGCCTGCGGGGCCTACGGTCCTGGTCGCATGGCCGAGCCGCAGACCATTGCCGGGCAGGTGGCGGCCTGTTTGTACCCTAAGGATTTCAAAGGCAAAAAAGTGCTGGTGACCGCCGGGCCGACCCGGGAACCTATTGATCCGGTGCGGTTTATCAGCAATCCATCCTCCGGGAAAATGGGGTATGCCCTGGCCCGGGCCGCGGCCGCAAGAGGCGCGGACGTGGTGTTGGTGTCCGGGCCCGCGAACTTGGCGGTACCGGCCGGAGTGCGGATTATCCGGGTGCGAACCGCCGCGGAAATGGCCTCGGCCGTGTTTGAAAATGCCGGCGATGCGGACATCGTCATCAAGGTGGCGGCGGTCTCGGACTACCGGCCGGTTGCGCCGGCGGGCCACAAGATCAAGAAAGCTCAGGACAGAATGGTCCTGGAACTGGAAAAAACAGAAGATATTCTCGCCGAACTCGGCCGCCGGAAACGGCCCGGCCAGGTGCTGATGGGTTTTGCCGCGGAAACCGAAGACCTGGGAAAAAACGCGGTGAACAAGCTTCGTGCCAAAAATCTGGACCTGATCGCCGGCAATCTATTGGGAGACGCCGGGTCCGGTTTCGAGGCCGACACCAACCGCATCACCCTCTATGATGCACAGGGCCGCCTGGAGGAAATGCCTTTGATGGACAAGGATGCCGCGGCCCATCATCTGCTCGACCGTGTCAGGGAACGTACTGACTCGGATTTAAAAACAGGCAATGCCGGTAATGACAAGACCAGACGTTGAATTCGCCGAAATCGTCAGGGACGTTTCCGCGTCCCTTCGCTACCTTGCCGAGATCGGGTGCCGGGGCGCGGACTGTTCCGAGGCTTCCCTGGCCGTGGTCCGGTCATGGGACATGTCGGCAATTTGCCTGGACCTGATGCGGTGCCGGCGCTGCCGCCTGGCAACGGATCGGAAAAGGGTGGTCTGCGGGCAGGGTAATCTGAAGGCGGATCTGGTCTTTGTGGGAGGGGTTCCGGAACGCGAGGACTGGCAAACGGGACGGCCTTACAGCGGCCCGGCCGGTGAATTGCTCACAAAGATTATTGCGGCCATGAACCTGACGCGGGAATCGGTTTATATCACCCATGCGGTCAAGTGCCGTCCCGCCGAAGTGGACCCGCAGGTTTGCCGGGCCTGCCGTTTCCACCTGGAAGCCGAGCTGTCCTTTATCAGGCCCAGGATCATCTGTGCCCTGGGGGACCTGGCGGCCCGGAGCCTGGGTACGTCCGATCTGCCTGTCAGCCGGCTGCGTGGACGGTTTTTTCCGTTTAGGGGCAGCAAGGTGATGGCCACGTTTTCGCCTGAACATATCCTCGCCCATCCGCCTGCCAAACGCACGGTCTGGGAGGACGTGAAAAAGATCATGGCGGCACTGGCTGAAACATGATCTGATATTAAATATTATTTGACAATTCCGGCACAATTGGTTTAAAAATTATATTTCAGCTATTTATATAATCAGCGGGGGTTTGCGCGCCTCCGCTTTGTTTTTTGAAAATATCAGGCGATCGAACTAAAGAAAACCGATTATAAAGGAGCACGAGACGCAATGGGAAAAAAGGAAAAGGAAAAAAAAGAAAAGCCCCTTGATAAAATGACGGCCCCGGAACTGCGCGTCATCGCCAAGGAACTGCCGGATGTCACCGGCGTGCACGGCATGAACAAGATAGAGCTGATCAAACTGATCAAAAAAGCCAGGGGCATCGTAGACACGGCATCGAAAAAGCGGCCGGCCGGCACGTCGGTTCGGGAAATAAAGGTAAAAATCAAGGAGCTGAAAGTCAAGCGCAAGGCGTATGCCGGCGAGCAGAATGATCCAAGCAGCAAAATGCTCGATATTTTCCGCCGCCGGATCAGCCGATTGAAAAAAAAGTCCCGGAACGCCGCCTGATCGGATGATGATCCGCCCTCATGATCTGGCGTTCGATATCGACGGGGTGTTTGCCGACACCATGACGCTTTTTATCGATATCGCTGAAAAGATATACGGCGTCAGCAATATCCGGTACGAGGACATCACCGAATATGAGATCGAAAGTTTTGCCGGCCTCGACAAGATGATCTCATTGGAGATCATCCGGCGCATTCTTGACGGTGATCATCCGTCCATTTTAGAACCCATCGATGGCGCGGCCCCGGTTCTGAAGCGGCTGAACAGGTACCATCGCCCGACGCTGTTTGTCACGGCAAGGCCAAACGCCGACCAGATCTTTAGCTGGATCTGCGACGTGCTTTCCGTGGGACAGGCCGATATCGAAGTGGTGGCCACCGGATCATTCGACGATAAAACCGGCGTGCTCCTGGAGCGGGAAGTCCGTTATTTTGTCGAAGACCGGTTAGACACCTGTTTTCAACTGGATAAGGCGGGGATAACCCCCATCGTTTTTCGGCAGCCTTGGAACCGCAGACCTCACCCATTCCAGGAAATCGGCACCTGGCAGGAACTGGAATCAATGATTCTCTTTGAATGAATCCAACATCCTTTGATCATTTGCTGAATGCGTTCATCGACTTCCTTTCTACGGAAAAGGGGTATTCGGACAACACGTGCCGAGCTTATGCCAGGGACCTTGAAGGGTTTATTGCCTATTTCGTGACCAATCGCGCCCTGGCGGTGACCGGTGACGACGACGAAGCCGGCGTGATCGATGATTCGGCCGTCGATATGGACAGGATCAGCAACCTGATGATCCGCGGATACCTGGCCGACCTTCACCGGCAGGGCCTGAAAAAAATTTCCATGGCCCGTAAATTGTCCGCAGTTCGCTCGTTTTTTAAGTTTCTGGAAAAACATGGGGTGATTTCCGGCAATCCGGCGGAAACCGTGCTGACGCCCAAGCAGGACAAACCCATTCCCAACTATCTGAGCGTGGATGATGTGTTCCGCTTGCTGGATTCCGTGAAAACGGACAGTGTTGCGGGCAAGCGGGACCGTGCGATTCTTGAAACGCTATATTCCACCGGGATTCGGGTGTCGGAACTGGCCGGGCTCAATCTGCCGGATGTCGATTTTTCGGGGAAAACCGTCAGGGTGACGGGCAAGGGGAGCAAGGAGCGAATTGTGCCCATCGGCAAAGCCGCTCTTGCGGCCATCCGTGCTTACTGGGAAAACCTGGATGCCCGGAGGATCGCCGTTAATCACAGAGGCGCCCTGTTTCTTAACAAGAACAAGGGCCGCCTGTCGGCAAGGTCCGTGGCCCGCATGCTGGACAGAGCCGCACGCCAGGCTGGTCTGACTGTACCGGTCGCGCCTCATGACCTGCGGCACTCATTCGCCACGCACATGCTGGATGCAGGACTCGATCTGCGGATGGTCCAGGAATTGCTTGGTCACCGCCAGCTCTCCACCACCCAGCGGTACACCCATGTGAGCATCGACCGGCTCATGGCGGCATACGACCAGGCCCACCCGCGTAAATAGGGGTTGCATGAATGGGCCGCAATTTAAATAATGGGTCAGCCCTACGATCACATCAAGAGATATCAGATTAAAGAGGATATGCTTCATGACGATTCACGGAACCACCATACTGGCAGTTCGGTATAACGGAAAGGCGGCGGTGGCCGGGGACGGCCAGGTGACGTTGAACAACGGGGTCATCAAACACCGGGCCCGCAAGGTCCGACGCATCTACAACGATCGGATCATCGTGGGATTTGCCGGGGCCACGGCCGACGCACTGCATTTGTCTGAGCGTCTTGAGGAAAAGCTGGAGCGATATAACGGAAACTTGGTCCGGGCCGCGGTGGAACTGGCCCGGGACTGGCGAACGGACAAATATCTGCGCAGGCTGGAAGCCATGATGATTGCCGTGGATGACACCCATATGCTGCTGATTTCCGGAAATGGCGACGTGATCGAACCGGATGAGGGGGTGATCGCCATCGGATCGGGCGGATTCGCGGCCCAGGCCGCCGCATCGGCCCTGGTCTGCCACGCGGACGCCATCGGCTGCGGCGCAAGGGAAATTGTGGAGCAATCCATGCGTATTGCCTCCCAGATTTGTGTTTACACCAACGATGTGATCCACATCGAGGAAATATGACGGGTTTTTTGAGACTGCCATGAGCGATCTGACACCAACGGAAATTGTAAAAGAGCTGGATAAATATATTATCGGTCAGCACAGGGCCAAGCGATCTGTGGCTATCGCCCTGCGCAACCGCTGGCGGCGGCGCCAGGTGGTCGGCGATCTGCAAGACGAGATCGCGCCTAAAAACATCATTCTCATCGGCCCCACCGGAGTCGGGAAAACTGAGATCGCAAGGCGCCTGGCAAGGCTGACGGATTCGCCCTTTTTCAAGGTGGAGGCGTCCAAGTTCACCGAAGTGGGATACGTTGGCCGGGATGTGGAATCCATGGTCCGGGACCTTCTTGAGCTCTGCATCAACCATCTCAAGACACTGGAACGGGAAGCGGTCCAGGTCAAGGCCCGGGAAGTTGCGGAAGAGCGGATGCTTGATCTGCTGCTGCCCGAATCCGGTGACCGGCAGAACCGCCAGGGTCAGGACGGTCAGCAGCCACAGTTGGCGCTCAAGGCCGTGGGCGAAGACACTAGCGCCGTGTCCACCAGGGAAAAGCTCCGCCGCATGCTGCGGGAGGGAAGGCTGAGCGACCGCTTTGTGGATCTCGAGGTTCAGGACAGGTCCGTTCCCATGGTGGAGATATTTTCCAGCGCCGGCATGGAGGAACTGGGGATCAACTTCAAGGACATGCTGGCTGGTCTCATGCCGCGGGCAAACACGAAGCGGCGTAAGGTCAAGGTCGGCGAAGCCATGGAGATCCTTGTTCAGGAAGAAGCCCAGCGTTTGGTGGATATGGACAAGGTGGTGAAGGAGGCCGTTGAAAAAGTGGAACAGTCCGGCATTATTTTTTTAGATGAGATCGACAAGATCATCGGGAAAAACGGGACCACCGGGCCGGATGTGTCCAGGGAGGGAGTTCAGCGGGACCTGTTGCCCATTGTGGAGGGAACCACCGTTTCTACCAAGTACGGACCGGTGCGCACGGATCATATCCTGTTTATCGCCTCTGGCGCATTTCACGTCAACAAGCCGTCGGACCTGATCCCGGAACTCCAGGGTCGGTTCCCCATCCGGGTTGAACTCGGGCCCCTGGGCAAGGATGAATTCATCCGGATCCTGCGGGAACCCAGAAATGCCCTGTTGCTTCAGTACTCGGCCCTTCTGGAAACCGACGATATCAAGGTCCGTTTTGAAGATGACGCGGTGGAAGAGATTGCCCGAACGGCCGAAGAGGTCAACAATCAGACCGATAATATCGGGGCGAGGCGGCTCCACACATTGATGGAGCACCTTCTCGAGGACGTGCTGTTCGACGCGCCGGACACCGTTTCCGGAGGCATCGTCATCGATCGAGCATACGTGGACCGCCGGTTTCAGGATATCCGGGAGGACCAGGATCTGAGCCGCTATATACTGTAGGAAAGGGGTTAATGAACAATGACGCCGATTGTCGCCGACATACTGATTGAAGCGCTGCCATATATCCGCTCGTTTTTCGGCATGACCGTGGTGGTCAAGTACGGCGGGCATGCCATGGTGGATGAGCAATTGAAAATGGATTTCGCCCGGGACATCACTTTGCTTAAGTTCGTGGGGATGAATCCCGTGGTGGTGCACGGCGGCGGCCCCCAGATCAACCGGGTCCTGGAAAAAATGGGCATTACCACGAAATTCGTCTCGGGCATGCGCTTTACGGACCAGCAGACCATGGACGTGGTGGAAATGGTCCTGGGCGGCCAAGTCAACAAAGGCATCGTGGCCCAGATCAACCAGCAGGGGGGACGGGCCGTGGGCCTGAGCGGAAAGGACGGCGGGCTCATCCGTGCGGAAAAACTCCAGGCCATACAGCCAGCCGAGGAAAACCTCCCCCCGGAAATCATCGATCTCGGGTTGGTGGGAACGGTCACCGAGGCCAACCCCCATATCATCAACACTCTCGCCGGCCAGGGATTCATCCCGGTAATCGCGCCGGTGGGCGTGGGACCCAACGGCGAAACCTTCAATATCAACGCCGACCTGATGGCCGCCAAACTGGCCGGAGCCATCGGCGCGGGCCGGCTCATCTATCTCACGGATGTGGACGGCATCCTGGATAAGTCCGGGAACCTGATCCCTTCCATCAACACCAGCACCATCAAGGCATTGGTGTCGGATCAGACTGTCTCCGGCGGCATGATCCCCAAGATCGAATATGCCTTAGATGCTCTGCTAAACGGTGTTCGGAAAGTTCAGATCATCAACGGCACCCGGCGGCACGCGCTGCTGCTGGAACTTTACACGGACAAGGGAATAGGAACGGAAGTCGTCAAATGAACAAAGATATTATTTCAACGGCGGATAGCGTCATCGCCAATACCTACAAACGGTTTCCCATAGTACTCGCCCGGGGACGGGGGTGTGTGGTCTGGGACATCAACGAAAAGGCTTATACGGATTTTGTGTCCGGTATTGCGGTCTGCAATCTCGGCCATGCATGCCCGGAAGTTGCGGCCATCCTGGCCAGGCAGGCTGAGACATTGGTTCATGTCTCCAATCTCTATTATACGATTCCCCAGGTGGAGCTGGCTGAATGGCTCACGTCCAACAGCTTTGCCGACCGCGTGTTTTTCTGCAACAGCGGGGCCGAAGCCAATGAGGCGGCCATCAAGCTGGCCCGGAAATATTTCCACGACCAGGGCAAGCACGAGCGGTTCCGGATCATCACCATGGAACAGAGTTTCCATGGCAGGACCTTTGCCACCCTGTCGGCCACGGGCCAGTTGCGGATCCGGTTCGGATTCGACCCGGTGTTAAACGGATTCGATTTTATCCCTTTTAATGATATCGAGGCCCTGAAGCGTCAGATGAACGACAGTATCTGCGCGGTGATGATGGAGCCCATCCAGGGCGAAGGCGGGATCCGGGTACCGGACCCCGGGTATCTGCAGGCGGTTCGGGATCTGTGTGATGAGGCCGGCGCGCTGCTGATCTTTGACGAGGTCCAGACCGGTATCGGCCGGACCGGAAAGCTTTTTGCTTATGAGCATTTCGGCATCGCGCCCGATATCATGAGTCTTGCCAAAGCTCTGGGCAACGGATTGCCCATCGGCGCCATGCTGGCTCGGGAGCGGTTTATGACCGCATTTACCCCCGGCACCCACGCCTCCACCTTCGGCGGCACTCCCCTGGTGACGGCAGCGGCCCTTGCGGTACTGCGCCTGATGGAAGAACGAAAGGTGGTGGATCATTGCCGTAGCGTGGGGGCGTATTTCCGGGACCGGCTCTTGCGGCTCCGGGACTGGCATGACGTGATCGTGGATGTGCGGGGCATGGGGCTGCTCCTGGGCATGAAACTTACCATCAGCGGGGCACCCATTGTTACGGCCTGCATGGAAAAAGGATTTCTGATCAACTGCGTTCAGGATGATATCCTGCGGTTCATACCCCCTTTGGTCATCACCGAAAAGGAAATCGACGCCCTTGTGGAATGCCTGGACCAAATACTGGAGAAGGGTGCGGAAAAAAGGACGAAGCAATGAAAAAAGACATTCTGACACTGACGGAACTTGAAAAGGCGGATTTCGAGCGCCTCTTCCAAAGGGCCGCGGAACTAAAATTCCGGCACAAAAACGGTATCAGGGACCGAAGCCTGCTGGATAAATCCGTGGGATTGATCTTTGACAAGCCGTCCACCCGGACCCGGCTTTCTTTTGAGGCCGCCACCATCCAGCTCGGGGGGACCCCCGTTTTCATCAGCGCTGCCGATACACAGATGGCCAGGAACGAGCCCGTGGCGGATACGGCACGGGTCCTGTCCCGTTACCTGGATGCCGTGGCCATCCGCACCTTTTCCCAGTCTCTGGTGGAAGATTTCGCCGCGTCGGCCGATATCCCGGTTATCAATGCCCTGACAGACGATCATCATCCTTGCCAAATTCTCAGCGATCTCATGACCGTTCTGGAATTCAAGGGCCGCATAGAGGGTCTCAGGATAGCCTGGGTCGGGGACGGTAACAACATGGCTAATTCCTGGATCGATGCCGCGGCCGTGCTCGGGTTTGAACTGGTGCTGGCCTGCCCCGACGGCTACGCGCCGGATACGGCCCTTCTGGCACGGGCCACAGAGAAAAACAGACGGATACGCCTTGTCCGTGAGCCCCTTGAAGCCGCCGCCGGCGCAGATATCATCAACACCGATGTCTGGGCCAGCATGGGACAGGAGCACGAGGCCGACTCCAGGAAGAATGCTTTTGTCCCCTATTGCGTGGATGCGAAAATGGTTGCGGCTGCTGCCGACGACGTCATTGTCATGCACTGTCTGCCGGCCCACCGGGGCGAGGAGATCACGGCCGATGTGCTGGAAGGAGAGCGATCTGTGGTCTGGGATCAGGCGGAAAACAAGCTCCACATGCACAAGGCTATACTGGATGTATTGATATCGGGGCCAGCCAAATAATTGCGATATAAAAGAAAGTGGTGAGCAAAGGAGATATATGAAAACTCAACAGCAGGTGAAAAAAGTGGTGCTGGCCTATTCGGGTGGCCTAGATACATCCGTGATCCTCAAATGGCTGATCGAAACTTATGGGTGCGAGGTTGTGGCGTTCTCCGCCGATATCGGCCAGGGCGAGGAGCTGGATCATCTCGAGGAAAAAGCGAAAAACACCGGGGCGGTCAGCGTCTATATCGATGATCTGACCGAGGAATTCGTCAGGAATTACGTGTTCCCGGCGTTTCGGGCCAACGCGATCTACGAAGGGACCTATCTGCTGGGAACGTCTTTGGCCCGGCCCCTGATCGCCAAGCGGCAGATGGAAATCGCGGCCATGGAAAACGCAGATGCCGTCAGTCACGGCGCAACAGGCAAGGGGAACGACCAGGTCCGGTTCGAACTCTCCTACTTGGCTATAAATCCCGGCATCAAGATCATCGCCCCGTGGCGGGAATGGGACCTTAATTCCCGCACGGCCCTGATCGAATTCGCTGAAAAACATGGAATCCCTGTTCAGGCCACCCGTCAGAAACCCTACAGCACCGACAGAAATCTTTTGCATATCAGTTACGAAGGCGGCATACTGGAAGACCCATGGAATGAGCCGCCCGATGACATGTTTGTGCTGACCGTTTCTCCCCGGCAGGCCCCGGAAGAGGCGGAAATCATGGAGATCACCTTCAAGCAGGGTGATCCCGTGGCCATCAATGATCATTATTATTCACCGGCCGCGCTCCTTGCCGAGCTCAACCGGATCGGCGGACGGCATGGCGTGGGCCGGGCCGATATCGTGGAAAACCGCTTTGTGGGCATGAAGTCCCGGGGGGTCTATGAAACGCCGGGAGGCACCATTTTGCGAACGGCCCACATGGCCATAGAATCCATCACCCTGGATCGGGAAGTCCTCCACCTGAGGGATTCGCTGATTCCCCGGTACGCGGAGATGATCTATTACGGGTTCTGGTTTGCTCCTGAGCGGGAACTTCTCCAGAAACTCATGGATGAGGCACAGCAAGACGTCTCGGGAACGGTTCGGCTGGAGCTTTACAAGGGCAATTGCCGGGTCTTGGGACGCAGATCTGACAGGTCTCTTTACAGTGTTGATTATGCGACATTCGAGGATGACTCGGTATACCGTCAGCATGACGCGGAAGGATTCATCCGGCTCAACGCCCTGCGGTTGAGGATCCGAAAGCTCGTTTCGGATCGATCGGGCCGGTAAACAGCGGTGCCGTATCTGCATCACATATGCCCAGACAGATGGGGAGCAATATCATGACCGGAAAACTCTGGGGCGGCCGTTTCGCCGAAAGTACCGATGCCGCGGTTGAGGCGTTCACGTCGTCTATTGATATCGACAGGCGGCTCTATCACCATGATATCGACGGCAGCATCGCCCACTGCCGGATGCTGGCCAGATGCGACATCATCGCCGAAGACGAAGCCGAGATCCTGATCAGGGGGCTTGAACAGATCCGTTCGGAAATCAAAAAAGGCGGGTTTGCATTTACCGATCGGCTGGAAGACATTCACATGCACATCGAGCATCGGCTGGTAGCGATTGTCGGGCCCACGGCCCGCAAGCTCCATACGGCCCGGAGCCGAAATGACCAGGTGGCTACGGATATTCGCCTCTGGCTGCGGGACCTGACGAGGAAGCTGCTCGGCGGTCTTCACCATTTGCGAAAGGCCGTTCTGGAAATGGCCGAACGCCATATCGACGTGATCATGCCCGGTTATACCCATCTCCAGCGGGCTCAGCCGGTCCTGTTTTCCCATTATCTCATGGCCTATTACGAGATGTTCACCCGGGACGCCCAGCGTTTTGAAGACGGATTGAAGCGCATCAATGTTCTGCCTCTGGGGTCGGCGGCACTTGCGGGAACGACCTATCCCATCGACCGGGAGTACGTGGCCGATCTGCTTGGTTTTACCGCCGTGTCCGGCAATAGCATAGACGCGGTTTCGGACCGGGATTTTATTATTGAATTTATAGGCGCCGCTTCCATTTGCATGATGCATTTTTCCCGTCTGTCCGAGGAACTGGTGTTCTGGTCCTCATCAGAGTTCGGGTTTATCGTGATTCCGGATGCGTTTTCCACCGGCAGCAGCATCATGCCTCAGAAAAAGAATCCGGATGTGCCTGAGCTGGTCAGGGGGAAAGCCGGAAGGGTCTTTGGGAGCCTGATGGCGGTTCTGACAACTATGAAATCTCTGCCATTGGCCTACAACCGTGATATGCAGGAAGACAAGGAACCGCTGTTTGACGCGGCCGACACGCTCTGCGCGTGTGTCGATATTTATGCGCGGATGTTTCCGGCTTTGCAAATCAACGCCTCGGTCATGGAAGGCGCGGTGAAAACCGGATACATGAACGCCACGGATCTGGCGGATTATCTGGCGGCAAAGGGTATGCCCTTCAGGGAAGCCCACGCTTGCGCGGGTGCGGCCGTGCGGTACGCCTTGGAAAAAAACAGGGAACTGCATGAACTAAATATTGACGAGATCCGGTCGTTTTCGGATCTGATCGGAGACGATATTTACGACCTGCTGACCCCACGGACCATGATTGAGCGCCGCTGCTGTTTCGGCGCCACGGCAACCGAAAATGTCCGGGACGCCATACGGCGGGGCAGTGAACAGCTCGCAGAGGATGTATTGATCATTATCGAACCCTGACGGCGTCGCAAAAATCGCCGAAACGGCGTTTCCGACGATATTCGGTTTCGAAATTTATATATGAGGTCATCATTGTTTTTGTTTATACTTTCGATACGCGGACCCGTTCCAGCGGGTGTGGCGCGGATGCGGATTGTATCGCTGACACCGCTTTTACTGCTGTTAATGGTCTTTATGCCCGCAGCATGCGGAAAAAAAGGACCGCCGATGCCGCCCCTGCTGGAAAAACCGCCCGCTGTCACTGAAATCGAGACCCGGATGGAAGAGGGCGTCCTGACGCTTTCATGGTCGCTGGAGCCCTATCGGTCGGCCGCGTATGCCCGTCCAGCGGGTTTTCGCGTGTACCGGTCCATTGCAAAGCATGGCGATATCGAATGCCCGGGATGTCCTCCTCGATTCCAGGCCATTGCCGATATCTTGTTTGATGAGGCTGCGGCTTCGGGGCTGCGGGCGGCATATTCCGAAGAACTGGAAGCCGGATACCGGTATCGTTTCCGTGTGATCCCTTACATGGATGACGGCGCCGAAGCCGGCCCATCCGATATCATCACCATTGACCGATGAACCAGTCCAACGGGGAAAACATCGCCTATATCGGCACCGGTTCCAATATCGGGGACGGTCTTGCCAACTGCCGGGCCGGGATCGCAACCCTGGGCGGATACCCGTCGGTGACGGTGGAGGAATGCTCGTATTTTTATCGCACCGCGCCCATGGAATACGCGGATCAGCCCTGGTTCGTCAACGGGGTATTCCGGATCCGAACGGACATGTCCGCTTTCGCGCTGCTCGAAGCACTCAAGGCTGTTGAAGTCGATGTCGGCCGGGATCTGTCGGGAATCCGTTTCGGACCGAGGGTGCTGGATTTTGATATCATCTTTTTCAACGACCATGTTATTGACACCAAGGAACTGGTCGTACCGCATCCACGAATGCACCGGCGCGAATTTGTGCTGCGGCCCCTGTGTGATCTTTCGCCGGATCTGATCCATCCGGTTTTGAAGAAAAATATCCGCCGGCTGCTGGAAGAGTCGGTTGCCCCGGAACATCCGTGTGTTCGGATTCCGGAGACCGCCTGTTGAGATATAATAATTTGAAGGTAATCCTTAATTGATGCTGTCGACGTTATAATTTTTAGACGCAAAGGAGCAAGTAATGAAATTTTTTATTGATACGGCCAATATCGATGAAATCCGGGAGGCCAACGACATGGGGATGGTCGACGGCGTGACCACCAATCCGTCGCTGATCGCCCGTGAGGGCAGGGATTTCAAGGAAATCATCACCGACATCTGCGCCATCGTGGACGGACCCGTCAGCGCGGAAGTGATCAGCCTGGATGAGGAGGGCATGGTCAAAGAAGCCCGGGACCTGGCGGCCATTCATAAGAACATCGTGGTCAAGATTCCCATGACCGTCGACGGTCTCAAGGTGGTCCGGACACTGTCCCGGGAAGGGATCGGCACAAATGTCACCCTGGTCTTTTCGCCCCTTCAGGCCCTGATGGCGGCAAAGGCCGGCGCCACTTATGTCAGCCCATTTATCGGCCGACTGGACGATCTGGCCCAGGACGGGCTGGTGCTGGTGGACCAGATCGTCACCATATATGAAAACTATGATTTTGAAACCGAAGTCATTGTCGCCAGCGTCCGCAATCCCCTGCATGTCCTGGATTCGGCCCTCATGGGAGCGGATATCGCTACGATTCCGTTCAACGTGCTGTCGAAATTGGCCGGACATCCCTTAACGGACAAGGGAATCGCCGCGTTTCTGGCAGACTGGGAAAAAGCCAGCAAATAAACCGGGGGCCTGCTCATGGAATGGAAGAAAAAATTGGTG
>CAYZXZ010000046.1:16055-18106 GCA_964481615.1 uncultured Desulfobacteraceae bacterium
CCTGACGCTGTTTCGGGTGGGTTCCGTTCCGTTGCTCGTGCTGTTGCTGCTATGGGCCGCCAATATTAATGAAGCGCTGGCAACGGCGGTGGCCGCCGGAAAAAGCGGAATTGCCCTTACGCGGTGGGATCGCATCATCGGGCTGATCGCCGCCGCCGTGTTCAGCGCCGCGGCCATCACCGATTATTTTGACGGATATGTGGCCCGGCGGTACAAAATGGTTTCCAATCTCGGCAAAATCATGGATCCTTTGGCGGACAAGCTGCTGGTATCGTGCGTTTTTATCATGCTGATCCCTCTTGGCCGCGCCCCGGCCTGGATGATCTGCATCATCATCGGCCGCGAATTGGCCGTGACCGGGCTTCGGAACCTGATCAGCGCCCACGGGGATGATCCGTCGGCCTCATGGCTGGGAAAATTCAAAACCGGTTTTCAGATCGCCGCCGCCATTCCCCTGCTGATTCATTATCCGTATTTCGGCGTGGATTTGCATGTGGTCGGCCATGTTCTGCTCTGGATCGCCATGATTTTCACACTCTGGTCGGGAATCGATTATTTCGTCCGGTTCCGACGTTTGCTTCAATAATGTGCACGGAGGAACATGATGGCAAAAGACATTTATGAACAGATGACCGACAAAATCATGCTCACGGGATCAAAGCTCATTCCCGCGCTTTTCCGGATGATCGCCGATGAGGACGAGGCCCGCCTGCTCATGGCCATGCCCGGAACGCCCGAACAACTGGCGGAAAAAACCGGGCGGCCCGTTGAGGAGGTGGAAGAGAGCTGCCGCCTCCTCTATAAGAAAGGGCTGGTCTTCAAGTCTTTGAAGGGCGGCACCGTGGGATACAAAATGTGCCGGGACATGATCCAGTTTCACGACGCCACCATTCTGTGGGTCGATGCGCCTCGGGCCTACCTGGATCTCTGGCAGCGGTTCATGGAGGAAGAATGGCCCATGTTCGCGCGCCTGGCCGAGCAGTTTTTCCCCAAGGCGTTCACCCGGGTCATACCAGTGGACCAGTCTTTGGATCCGGCCAATCAGCAGGTGCTTGATGTCGACAGCGCCAAAAAAATCGTAACGGATGCCCAGGTCATTGCCGTAACCCGTTGTACCTGCCGGGTTATCGCCCATAAATGCGACATGCCGTTAGAAGTCTGCCTCCAGGTGGATAATGCCGCCAGATATACCATTGACCGGGGCTCCGGTCGTGAAGTCAGCACCCGGGAGGCCCTCGACATCCTTCAAATGAGCGAGGAAAAAGGGCTGGTTCACGTCACCATGAACCGTGCCCATGCCGGACATTTTATATGCAACTGCTGTTCCTGCTGTTGCCAGGCCCTGCCCCTGGTCATTTCCGAAGGTCTGAAAATTCTCGATCCCAGCCGTTTTATGGCTGAAATTGATCCCAGCCGATGCAGCGGCTGTGAAACGTGCCTGAATCGCTGTTGTTTCAACGCCATTGAGGCGGTCGGCGGGGAATCCGAGGCAATGCGGGTTGTTGCGGAAAAATGCATGGGGTGCGGTCTCTGTAATGCTACCTGTCCTTCGTCGGCCATAGGATTGAAAGGGTACATTGACTGTATGATCGACGATGAGATAAGCGCGTTCCTGGAGGCGATGTGAAATCAGTTCGGAATTGGGAGATTGTGGTTCGGAGTAACAACAAATCACGCGTCACGCGTTACGGCATGGATTAATGGAGGCAGCATGAGCGAGAAGACAGCTGAAAAGAATCCTGAAATAGTGGGTTTTGCCTGTTCGTTCTGCACGTTCAAGGCGTCTGAGATGGCAGGAAGCTTGAGGATGAAGTATCCAGAGGGAGTGAAGCTTATACAGGTACCGTGTTCCAGCAGGGTTGACCCGGCTTTTGTGATTAAGGCAATCTTTGAAGGGGCTGACGGCGCTTTCGTTGCAGGGTGTCACCCCGGGGACTGCCACTTTATCAAAGGCAATTACTTTACCCGGCGAAAGATAGCGGCCCTGAAAGAGATGTTCGATGCCTTCTCAATGAAAGAAAAACTGAGGCTCTTCTGGGTGAGCGCAGCCG
>CAYZXZ010000047.1:0-13883 GCA_964481615.1 uncultured Desulfobacteraceae bacterium
CGACGAACTGCCTGAATCAATCCTTATCGAAACCCTGGCCGGCGGACTGGCCAAACTCCATGAAGCCGGCGTTACCCTGGCGGGCGGCCACAGCGTGGATGACCGTGAATTCAAGTATGGCATGTCCGTTACCGGCCTCATCCATCCGGCGGCGGTGCTGACCAACACGAGGGCCGCCGACGGCGAACGTCTCATCCTGACCAAGCCCATCGGCACCGGCATCCTTGCTACAGCCGTCAAGGGGAAGCTGGCCGATTCAGCGATGATTCAACGGCTCATTGAGACCGCGTCCGCCTTGAACCGTACGGCCGCCGAAATCATGATCCGTTTCAAACCGAGCGCCTGCACGGATATCACCGGTTTCGGGCTGGCCGGACACGCCCTGGAAATGGCCCGGGGATCCAAAAAAACGATTTTGCTGCATGCCAGCGACCTGCCGGTGATCCGGGGTGTTTACGACCTGGCGCGCACGGGGCTCTTTCCCGCGGGCGCTTACAACAACAAGTCCTTCTGCGAATCGGCGGTTTCCATCGCTGCCGGCATCGATCCGATTCTGGCGGATCTTTTCTTTGACCCACAGACATCCGGCGGGCTGCTCATATCCCTGACGCCGGTTGCTGCCCGGGACTGCCTGGCCGCATTGACCGATGCCGGAATCGACGCGCACATCATCGGTGAAGTCGCCGGACCGGATACCTGCGGCCGGGTGGATATCGTCTGAAGGCTGATGGCGTTTTACCGATCATCAATCTGGTGACGCGGGATAAGCGAGATAAATTGACTTTTTACGGCGCCATCTTTTTATGCCGTCTTTTTTAATTGACGGATGATTTTACATATGGTAAAAAGTTATTTTTTAATTCGGTTCCTTTCGCCCGGAGGGCGATGTGATGAAAAATGAAACCCGGCAGGTCATACGGGATCTGGCGTATTACAGCAGTCTCGGGCTGATGGTCGCCCTTTCCATTGTGATCGGTCTTGCCATCGGTCTGTTTGTGGATCGATGGCTGGGGATCGCCCCCTGGGGCATGTTTATCTTTCTGATCCTGGGGATTGTCGCGGGGTTTCGAAACATTCTCATGGCAATGAAAAGAAGCAAAGATATTTAAGCGGTCGATGGTCATCCAGCAACGTTTATTAAAATTTATTTCGCGTTCCAACATGGTCCTGCTGATCATAGTCAGCGGCATCGGACTTTGGGCGACCCCTTGGGATTTTGCCTTGGGCATTATCGCCGGTGGACTGATTGTAACCATCAATTTCCACCTGCTTTACCGGACATTGAAACGATCCTTTGCCACGCCCCGGGTGTCATCGACGAAAGTGATTCTGTTTAAGTATTATGTCCGGTTTGCCGTCAGCGGATTGATTATCTTCTTCCTGGTCTCCAGGCATGTGGTCGATCCTCTTGGGCTGTTTATCGGATTGTCCGTGGTGGTGGCGAGCGTCATCCTCGGCACCATCTGTGAAGCCAGAAAACTCATTTACGAGGAGGCGGTCTGACGTGGAACATCCTTTTCTTTATTTCGTATACCCGATTGAATTATTAGGTCTTGATCATCTGGCCCATCTGGCACATCAATATCCCCATGTACTCTATTCATGGGTGATCATGGCTTTTTTACTGATCATGAGCGTGGCTGGCACCAAAGCCCTGAGCATGATCCCCCACAAGGTCCAGAATGTGTTTGAAACCATCATATCCAGCATCGAGGAATTCATGGTCAGCGTGACCGGAGAGGAGGGGCGACGGTTTTTCCCCATTGCCGCCACCATTTTTCTCTACATTTTTTGCTGCAATCTGGCCGGACTGCTGCCGGGATTTTTTCCGCCCACGGCCAGCCTCAACACCACGCTGTCCTGTGCCATCGTTGTTTTCTTCATCACCCATTATATCGGAATCAAATTCCACGGCGCACATTATATCGCGCATTTCCTCGGCCCGGTCTGGTGGATGGCCCCGCTGATCATGGTCATTGAAATCATCGGCCATTTCGCCCGGGTTCTATCGCTCTCTTTCCGGCTTTTCGGCAACATGATGGGCAAGGAATTCATTCTGTTTATTCTTTTCATGCTGGCGGGCGCCTTCTTTGCCCCGCTGCCCATGATGATCCTGGGCATTTTCGTCTGTTTCATCCAAGCGTTCATTTTCTTTCTGCTGTCGATCATGTATTTCAGCCTGGCCATGGAAGAAGCCCATTAATTTATTTATTCAACAGACAAACAGGGAATAGTTCAAAAAAGTTTACATATCGTTGGTTTTTTTGGAAGAAGCCATTAATATTATTTATCTAAAGGAGGTTGTAACATGGATCCAGTCACACAAGTTGAAGCTCTGAAGTATTTTTCCAGTCTCGTCACCGTCGCTGGTGCGGCCATTGCCTTTGCGGCATTCGGCTGCGGACTCGCCATGAGCATCAGCATCAAGTCGGCCCTGGAAGGCATCGCTCGCAATCCAGAAGCATCCGGCAAAATCACCGTCAGCATGCTGATCGGTCTGGCTCTGATCGAATCACTGGTCATTTACTCGCTGGTCATCGCGCTGATCCTGATCTACGCGGCGCCCATGACCGCCACGGCCACCAAACTCCTCGGCGCATAAGCCACAACACACACCATTCGATCGTCTAACAACGCACAAAAGGCCGCATCCGGTTTTCCGGAGCGGCCTTTTGTTTTACTAATCCGGTCATAAATCTATGACCGGATTAGTAACCTCGCCAGCTATCGGTCAGAACCGTAGAACCCGGAACCACGAAATTATTCACAAAAGAAATCAAACTGCCTGCAGATGCATCAGGAATGCGCTGCATACGGATTCTTCCGAATCCTTTGGGCTTATGGACTTCCACAGCAATTACAACGATAGATTTATGTCCTGCTCCACGGCCACGCGTACCCCCCTGGGTCTTTACCGCCAATAAGGGTTTCATCGACTTCAACATTTCAACTCAGTTTATCTCGTCCAGGTCGCACCATGGCGCGACGCATTTTATGGAGCCAGCTCCAAGCTGTTTGGTAGTGTTTCGCACCGACCGGACCGACCTCGGCGACAGGGAAATCTGGAAAACCTATATCATGTTCACCCGAATAGAAAGGGCATTTCGCAGTTTAAAATCGTTGCTGGGGCTGCGGCCGAATTTTCATCAAATCGAGCACCGTGCCGATGCCCATCTGTTTATTTCGGTGCTCGCCTACCATATCCTGCATATCATCGAGCACCGGCTCCGCCAACATGGCGATCATTTGAGTTGGCGAACTTGTGGTATGATCGGTTTCCAGAAGTTATTTCCATGTCTTTAATCCTGCATATTCACTGCGTCCCCGCCGGGAAGGCCCAATTCCCTGGCCCGCAGAACCCGACGCAGGAGTTTGCCGCTGCGGGTTTTGGGGAGTTTGTCGAGAACGGCGATTTCCCGGACCAGGATATCATCCGAAAGGTTGCCCTTGAGGAACGCCTTGATTTCGTAATTGAGGCGTGTGGACGGGATGTATCCCTTTTTCAGGGTGATAAAGGCTTTTAAGGTGGAGATGCCGCTGCCAGGCTCGGTCCCCTTGGAAATCACCGCGGCTTCGCACACCGACGGGTGCATGCAGAGAAGCTGTTCGATTTCAAAGGGCCCGATCAGCTTGTCTCCTCCGGTTTTCAGAAGATCGTCGTTTCTCCCCTGGTGATAGAAATAGCCGTCTTCGTCCTGCAGGGCAATATCTCCCGTGACAAACCACTGGTCGTTTTTGAAGTATATTGAAAAGCGTGCATTTTCCTGCCACAGACCGCTCATCATTCCCGGCCAGGGCGCTTTAATCGCCAGCTCTCCGAGGGAAAGCGGCGGAAGCGGATAGCCCCTTTCATCCAGAATCACCGCCTGGATACCGGGAAGGGGCTTGCCGATGGACCCGGGCTTGATGTCCATGGACGGGTAATTGGCGATGCAGATGATGCCGGTTTCGGTCATCCACCAGGTGTCATGGGGATAAAAGTTAAAGTGATGGCCGACCCAGTAGAACAGGTCGGGCACCAGGGGGGCGCCCACGGCGGCGATATGGCGCAATGAACCGAGCCGGTAACGCGAGGGCAGGTCGTTGCCGGCTTCCATGAGATCCCGGATGATTTTCGGCGTGATGTACCATGTGGTCACCCGGTGGAGTTCCAGAGTCCGGTAACAGTTGGCGGCGGTAAAAGGATCGCATTGCACGATGGAGGTCACCCCGCACAGCCAGGGCGCGAACGCGCCGTAGACCGTTCCGGTGACCCAGGCTGGATCGGCGTCCACCCAGAGTACGGAGGACGGCTCCAGGTCAAGGACCCAGCGGGCAGATGCAAGAATGCCGGCCATGTCCGCATGGGTGTGTACCACGCCCTTGGGCGGCCGCGTGGACCCCGAAGTGTAGATCATGTAGAGGGGCGCGTTTGCCGGCAGCGGGACCGGCGCAAAATCAGCGGGCATTCCGCTGATGTGTTCTTCGATCTCGATTTCATTGGCAAACAGACCCGTGCCGGGACCGTTGATCAGAAAGATATGCTGCATCTGGGCCGCGGATTCGTGGGATATTTTTTCCACCAGGTCCGGCAGCGTCACCACGCCCCTTGGGGTGGTGCTTTGGATTCTCACTTCCAGTTCATAAAAACTCGAAGAGGAAAATACCGGGCAGAAGATCACGCCCATGCGCGCGCACGCGGCCATGGCGAAAAACGCTTCCGGGCAAGGCGGGAGCAGAATGATCAGCCGGTCGCCGGTGACAAACCCGTGTTCGGCGAGCATGTGGGCCCACCGGCAGGACATGGCTTTCAGTTCCGCAAAGGAAAAGGAAACAGTAACATCGTGTTTCTGAAAGATCAAAGACGGCAGGTCCCGCCGTTTTGGATCTCCAGCCCAGCGGTCGATGGATTCGGTGATGATGTTCATGCGATCCGTTCCATGCCAGGAAAATTCTTTTTCGATTTCTGACCAGGCAAAGGTCCGGCAGGTTTCACTGTAGGATTCTAAATTGGCATTTTTATTTTGAGCGGGGATACGGGCTTTAATCATGGATGACTCCAAGGGGCGAATGGATGCGGCGGACCGTCCGGGCAAGGTCTTTTGCGGCCGGGCTCGGGTTCGGCGCGGGTGTTTTGGGTTCATGGTGGGCCAGAAGGGCTTCGATGACCGCTTTAACGGATGCGCTCAGGGATTGCGGGTCATAACCGCCTTCCAGGGCAAAGAGCAGGGGCGCTGGCGGCGTTAAATAGCGGCCCATGCGGATCAGCAGCCGCGTGATGCCTGCATAAACGGCCTCTGACCAGCGGGACCGGCCGATGGGGTCCGCAGAATGGGCGTCGAATCCGGCGGCCACCATGACCATCTGCGGCCGGAAACCCGCAAACAGCGACGGCAGGATATCGGCATAAAGATAAAGGATGTCGTTTTCGGTCATGTCGCGCGCAATCGGAATGTTTATTGTGTATCCCAGGCCTTCTCCTTGTCCGGTCTCCTCAATCGCACCCGAGTAGGGATAGAGCATGATGTCATGGGTGGACAGGTAAAAAATCCTGGGGTCGTTGTAGAAGATGTCGTGGATGCCGTTGCCGTGATGAATATCCCAGTCGATGACCAGTATCCTTTCCAGGCCGTATCGCTCAATGGCATATCGGGCTGCGATGGCGATATTGTTGAAGACGCAGAACCCGGCGGCCCGGTCGACCAGGGCATGGTGCCCGGGGGGTCGGTTCAGGGCGAAAAAAGCGTCACACCGGCCGGACACGAGCATGTCTACGCCCTGCATGCAGGCGCCCACCGCCAGCCATGCGGCCTTGTAGGTTCCGGCGCTGACCGGAGTGTCGGGCGCCAGGCTGGTGATCCGCTGTTCCGCGGTTTTCATGATCCGCTTGATATAGGCCGGAGTATGGACTTTTTCAATCCATTCCAGGGCGGCCGGCTCGGGCGTATAAAAAATGACCCGGTCGGCGAATGACTGATCGAGCATACGGTAAATCGCCGCCAGGCGATTGGGATGCTCGGGATGGAAATGACCGGTTTTGTGTTCCAAAAACCGGTCATCCCTGGCAATGCCGACGGTAAGGCTCATTTCATCACAGCCCCGAAATATCAAACCGGTCCCGGATGAGCCTGTCGATGACCGTTTCATCGGCAATGGTGGAAGTATCGCCCAGTTCATCCATCTTTCCGGCGGCGATTTTTTTCAGAATCCGGCGCATAATCTTGCCGCTGCGGGTTTTGGGCAGACCTTCCACCCACTGGATGATGTCAATGGTGGCAATGGGCCCGATTTCCTCGCGGACCTGCTGCACCAGTTCCTTTTTCAATGCATCGGAAGCCGCCGATCCGCTTTTGAGGATAACAAACGCATAAATACCCTGACCCTTTATGGAATGGGGAAAACCCACCACCGCGGCCTCGGCGATGTCTTTGTGCAGCACCAGGGCCGATTCGATTTCCGCCGTGCCCAGCCGGTGGCCCGAGACATTGAGCACGTCGTCGATACGGCCGATGATCCAGAAATATCCATCTTCATCCTTTCTGGCGCCGTCTCCGGTGAAATACATGCCGGATACCTGGCTGAAATAGGTGGCCCGGAACCGTTCATGATCGCCGTATACGCTGCGGGCCATTCCCGGCCAGGGCTTTCGGATGCAGAGGACGCCTTCTTCGTTTGGATGGCGGACTTCCTCCCCGGTATCATCTAAAATTACCGGATCTACGCCGAAAAACGGAAAAGCGCAGGACCCGGCCTTCAGTGGCGCCACGCCCGGAAGCGGGGTGAGCATATGGCCGCCGGTTTCGGTCTGCCACCAAGTGTCGACGATGGGGCACCGGTCTTTGCCGATATAATGGTGATACCACCGCCATGCCTCGGGATTGATGGGTTCCCCCACGGTTCCCAGGAGGGTCAGCGAGGAAAAATCGTGTTTTTTAATGTGGGATTCGCCTTCCTTTGCCAGTGCCCGGATGGCCGTGGGCGCGGTGTAGAACTTATGGACTCCGTATTTTTCAACCACCGCCCAGAAACGGTCGAAATCCGGATAGCTCGGCACCCCTTCGAACATCACGCCGGTCAGCCCGTTAATCAGGGGGCCGTAAACAATATAGCTGTGTCCGGTGATCCACCCGATATCGGCCGTGCACCAGAAGAGTTCGTCGTCTTTAAGGTCGAAGACCAGGCGGGTGGTCATGGCCGCATACACGAGATAACCGCCGTGGGTGTGGACCACGCCTTTTGGTTTTCCGGTGCTGCCGCTGGTATAGAGGATGAACAGGGAATCTTCGGCATCCATTGATTCGGGCCGGACGTAATCGGGCAGGTCGGGGTCGGCTTCGAGTTCATGCCACCAGAGTTCCCGCGTTGAGGACAGATGAATACCAGAATCTGTCCGGTTGACCACGATCACGGTCTGTACTCCGGGGCAGGAAGGCAGCGCCTTATCCACGTTCTGTTTCAGGGGAACGGCTTTCCCGCCCCGGAACCCGCCGTCGGCGGTGATGACCATCCGGGCGTCGCAATCCTTGATACGGTTGGCGATGGCCTCGGCGGAAAAACCGCCGAAGACCACGCTGTGAATGGCGCCGATCCGGGCGCAGGCCAGCATGGCCACCGGCAGTTCGATGATCATCGGCAGGTAGATCAGTACCCGGTCGCCCTTTTGGATGCCTTGCTTCCGCAGCACGGCGGCGAACCGGTTGACGCGGGTATAAAGATCGCCGTACGTATATATCTTTGTTTCACCGGGATCATCGCCTTCCCAGTAGTAGGCGATTTTATTGCCGATCCGGGGGATGTGCCGGTCCAGGCAATTGAAGGAGGCGTTGAGTTTGCCGTTGCCGAACCAGGCGATCTTGGCTTCGGTAAAATCGTATTTTAAGACAAAATCCCATTCCTTTTCCCATGTAAGGTATTTGCGGGCCTGTTCGGCCCAGAATTCATCCGGGTTATTGATGGAGCGGCCATACATTTCCCTGTATTGCTCCACGCTGCTGATATAGGCGGTTTTGCGATAGGTTTCCAGATGGGCGTCATAAAATTTCGGGTACTCCTTCATCGATGATCTCCTTGAATCAAGCGGTTCCGGTTGCATCAAGATTCCACGGGCTCATTGAACCTGCAGGACAATATCACCACGCCGTCGTCCATCACGGAGCTGACTTTACAGGGAAGTTTGTTGAAAAGTTTGATCATACCCCGGTTTTCCGGGGCGGTGTATGCCATAAAACCATCTATACCGTTTGCTATGGCGGCTTCATAAAGCTTGTTTAGGATGACGTGGGCGATACCTTTTCCCTGCCAGGGTTTTGAAATCGAAAACGCGACCTCGGCAATGTTTTTTTTCGGCTCCAGCATGTACGCGCCGATGCCGATGACCGCCCTGAAGCCGAATTCCCCGGTCAGGGCCAGAATGGTGAGATTTTTGATGTAGTCGATTTCAAACATGCATTCCACGTCATCCCTCAGAAAAAAGTTTTTTTTGTAAAAAAACCTTGCAATGACGTCTTTTTTATCCAGATTGTAGAAATGTTCCTGTATACGGCGGTCATCCACGAGTTTGGCGGGACGGAACATCACGGTCTGTCGGTCGTAATGCCGGATTTCCTCAAGTCCCGCCGGATACACGCTGGAGATGGCCTCACTGAGCTTCCGACCAGGGGTCATCAAGCCTTGTTCCTTTGCTTTTTCAAAGAGCTCGGCCCTGAATTTCGGATGGGCCAGACTGATCATGGCGGTGGCGCGCTCCTGGAGATTTTTCCCGAAGAGATTGACCGCGCCGTATTCGCTGATCACGTAGGAGACTTCGCTTCTCTGGATCACCACCGCGCCGCTGGACATGGATGGAACAATCCGGCTTTCGGAACCGTCCATGCTGGTGGAAGGGATCAACAGGATCGATTTGCCGTTAGGGCATGCGGACGCACCCCGCATGAAATCAAGAATGTTCGACACGCCGGCGAAATAATTATGGGGAAGGGCCTCCACCGAGGCCTGGCCGGTCAGGTCCATTTCCATGATCATGTTGACCGACACCATTTTATTATGCTGGGCGATGATGCCGGGATTGTTGACGTAATCCGAAGGGTAGAAGGTGATGGCCGGGTTGTCGTTAAGGAATTCATAGAGATTTGTCGACCCCACCGCGTTGCTGGCCACCAGCTTGCCGTCATTGATGCCTTTGTGCCGGTTGGTGATAATGCCCATTGCCACCAGGTCCATGATTCCGTCGATGATGAACTGGGTATGCACGCCCAGGTCGTTTTTATCGGACAGGGCCAGCAGGATTGCCTGGGGCGTGGCCCCGAGTCCGAGCTGAAAGGTGGTGCCGTCTTCGATCAGGTTGGCTACCAGCCGGGCGATTTTGTGTGCGGTTTCAAATTCCGGCAGGGTGTCGATGGTCAGAAGAGGTTCCTCGTGTTCCACCACGATATCCACGTCATTGGCGTGGATGAAGCTGTTTCCAAGGACCCGGGGCATCCGGGGATTGACTTGTGCGATCACCAGGTCGGCGGATTTGACCGCGGCAAGGCCCACATCAACGGATATGCCGAGACTCATCCATCCGAAATCATCCGGCGGAGAGGTCTGAACCAGGGCCGCATGCAGGGGCAGGCTCCGCTTCATGAACAGACTGGGTATGGCCGATATGTTGATAGGCGTGATAAACGGTTTGTTTGGGGCGAGATGGGCTGCCGTGGCTGAGCCCTGGTAGAAGTTGCGGATGCTGAAATTTTCGCATCGTTTCTCGTTTGCCAGCCGGGTGATGGGCGAGTTTTCAAGGCTCATGAGGCGGACGATTTCAAGATCGGCAAATTGATCCGCCATTTCGATAAGGGATTTGACCAGGTGCTGGGGTTCGCCGCAGGAAGATCCGATGAAAATACGCTGGCCGGAACGGATCAGTTTCAGGGCATCACCGGCGCTGCGGCGTTTCCGGACATATTCATCGGGCCAGTATTTAACGGGCATGGCATTATTCCTTAACTTTTACGAAGTCATCAAACTCTCATCGCAGCAGGAAACGCTGCCCCGGCGTCGATGGATCAAGTGCGGGTATCGCCGATGTGGTTGCGGATAATTTATCACAGATCACCGATTCGAGACAATCATAATCTGTCGGGTGCTTAAGGGATGCTGTTTCACCCGGTTGGTCTCGGCGACGCGGGGTGTCAAGGCGGGGTTACCGCTTGACAGGGTGTGCGGTTCATAGTAGTTTCAGTACTATGGAGTTTTGCATAACTTTACGAAAAAAAACATGAAACCCATCACATTCAAGCAAAACAGCCGATCCCTCTGGTATCTGTTTTTGATACCGATGGTGATCCTCGGCGTTTTTTCCGGCCATGCGGCATCGGCCCGGAAGATATTCGTGGCGCCGATATCAGGAGAAGTGGACCCGGGCATGGCCGCCTTTGTTGCGCGGGTCCATCAGGAGGCCTCCAGAGATCCCGACGCCTTGGTCATCATGACTATCGACACCTTCGGCGGGCGCCTGGATTCGGCCCTGGAGATCGTTGAAACCCTGCTTAAATTTCCGGAAAAAAAAACCATCGCCTTTGTTGAAACCAAGGCCATTTCCGCCGGAGCGCTCATCTCCCTGGCCTGCGCCGATCTGGTCATGCGGCCCGCCACCACCATCGGGGATTGCGCGCCCATCATTTTTACCCAGGATGGCCCGGAAATGATGGGGGAAAAATTCCAATCCCCCATTCGTGCCAAGTTTCGGGCACTGGCTCAGCGAAACGGATATCCCGAGGCATTGACGGAAGCCATGGTGACCCCGGAAAAAGAGGTCTATGCCGTTGAGATCGCCGGAGAGCGGATTTTTATGGACGCTCAGGCCTATGCGGACCTGACCCCCGAGGAACTGGAAAATGTCGCTTCCAAAAAGACGATCGTTGCCGATGGCGAGCTGTTGACAATGAACGCGGCCGAAGCCATGGAATACGGATTTTCCCGAATGACGGTAAACAGCGTCGAAGAGATGCTGAAGCAGATGGAAATCACGGACTATGAAATCATCCGGATTGAGGAGATGTGGTCGGAATCCATGGTGCGGTTTATCGGAAGGATCGCGCCGATTCTGATGATGATCGGTCTGGCCGCCCTGTACATGGAACTCAAGGCCCCGGGCTTTGGCCTGCCCGGCATCATCGGCATCATCTGTCTGTCCATTGTATTTCTCAACCAGTATCTTGTGGGTCTGGCCCACTATACCGAACTGCTCATTATTCTGCTGGGTTTGGCCCTGATGGGCATCGAGATGTTTGTCCTGCCCGGCTTCGGTATCGCGGGATTTTCCGCCATTTTCATTATCGCCATCGGTCTGGTGCTGACGTTGCAGGATTTCGTGGTTCCGGATCCGTCGATTCCCTGGCAGATGGATATTCTCAAAAGCAATCTTATGAGCGTGTTATGGGCGCTGGTGGGCGCCGTCGTTTTCGGGGTTCTGATACTGCGGTATGTGATGCCCTGGTTTTCCACCGGCCGTGAAGGCCCGTTTCTCATGTCTGACCTGCGGAGCGCTCATGCGGATTCCACCGAAACCGTCAGGATACGAGTGGGGGATCGGGGGGTCGCGGCCACGGATCTTCGGCCGTCGGGAAAAGCCGAAATCAACGATGATATATTTGATGTAGTCACCGAAAATGAATTTCTGGATCGGGGAAGCCCTGTGATCGTTGACGCAGTCAAGGGAAACTGGATTGTCGTTTCAAAGGATAGGACATCATGAAGGCTTTTTTGGTTCCCGTTGTATTGCAGGCACTCGGCGTGCTGGTGCTCATCGCCGAAATCGTGCTGCCTTCCGCCGGTATTTTGACCATTATCGCCGCTTCGCTCATTGGTTATTCGCTTTATCTTGTCTTTACGGGCATTTCAAATTTTGCGGGGATGATGTTTATCCTGGCCGATCTTTTCATTCTGCCGGCTGCCGTGTTCGCGGGGTTCAAGCTCATGGCATTATTACCCGTGACCCTTAAAACGTCGCTGAGCAGGGCCGCGGGTTATTCCTCACAGCCGGAGGCGCTGGCTGGCTGGCTAGGAAAAACCGGAGAGGCCATCACGGACCTGCGGCCGGCCGGGACCGCGAGGATCGATGGGAAACGGGTGGATGTGGTCAGCCGCGGGGAGTACATCAACAAGGGAAGTCTGATCCGGGTGACGGCGGTGGAAGGCAATCGCGTTGTGGTCCGGGAAATTTCAAAATAAATTAAGGAGTGTGGGGGATGGACATTCAAGCCATTGGTTTTTTTCTGGTCGTTATTGTCTTTATCGTTGTTATTTTTTTCCTTGGGTCGTTTATCACTCTCTGGATACAGGCCCTGGTCTCCGGAGCCCGGGTGGGTTTTTTCAATATCGTTTTCATGCGGCTGCGGAAGGTCTCGGCAAAGCTCATTGTCAATTCCAAGATCATGGCGGTCAAGGCCGGGCTTGAGACGATTACTACCAATGACCTGGAATCACATTATCTTGCCGGCGGAGATGTCGAGCGGGTGGTCAAGGCGCTGATCGCCGCGGACAAGGCCAATATAGATCTCAAGTTCAATCGGGCCGCGGCCATCGACCTGGCCGGGCGGGATGTGCTGGAAGCCGTGCAGATGAGCGTCAATCCCAAGGTCATCGAGACCCCGCTGGTGTCGGCCATGGCCAAGGACGGGATTCAGCTCAAGGCCATCTCCCGGGTCACGGTTCGGGCCAATATCGACCGGCTCGTGGGCGGCGCGGGCGAGGAAACCATCCTGGCCCGGGTGGGCGAGGGCATCGTGAGCACCATCGGATCTTCCGAGAGTCATAAGGATGTTCTGGAAAACCCGGACAGCATTTCCAAGCGGGTCCTGGCCAAGGGGCTTGACGCAGGCACGGCCTATGAAATTCTTTCCATTGATATCGCCGATGTGGATGTGGGCAAGAATATCGGTGCGGAACTCGCCATCGACCGGGCCGACGCGGACAAGAATATCGCCCAGGCCAAGGCCGAGGAGCGGCGCGCCATGGCCTATGCCGTCGAGCAGGAAATGAAGGCCCGGGTCCAGGAGATGCAGGCCAAGGTGGTGGAAGCCGAAGCCGAAGTGCCCCTGGCCATGGCCGAAGCCTTCCGAAAGGGAAATCTAGGCATCATGGATTATCTCCGGATTAAAAATATCCAGGCCGACACCCAGATGCGCGATACGATAGGCGCCCCGGGCGAAGGCAAACAACCGCCTAAAACACCGGGCTCCGATAAATAGTCAATCGTAATTCCGGTGTTCCCGCTTGATTGGGAACACCTTACAGCATCCGGCGGGGAGCGGTCCCGAGGGGGACCGGGCAGTCTTATCGGCCTGAGAGCAGGGCTGCCTCCGCTCACGAACCGGCAGGCGCCATCCGGGCGCCGGTTGCGGTGCGAAAAGGAGAGGTCATGGATTTCGGTGATCTGGTTTTTTTTCTGATTTTTATTATCATTATTATCACCAATATTATCGGCCAAGTGAAAAAATCACGCCGTTCGTCCTCTGGAGATTCCGGTAAAGCGGAAGAGGGTCGGGTTGCGTCCAAAACCCGGTCGGGACACGGTGACGCCGCATCTTTGTCAAAAACCGGATGGCGGCAGGTGCTCGATGATATCCTGACCGATGTTCGGGAACAGGACCAGGCCAGGCAAAGGCCCGTTGAGGACGGTAAAGATCCGTCTTCCCGCCAGCCTTCAGGTTGGGATTTATTGATGGGGCAAATCGAAAAACAACAAGCCGCCAAATCCCAGCCGCGGCCCAAACGGGAGGCCGTGGGAAAACCTGATGCAAAGATTGGGACGGTTTCACCGGCCCCGGCCCGGATGCGGAAGTCGTCATTTCCTGAGACCGATCGCCCAAGGGACGAAAGTGGCCGTTACACGGCGGCCCAATGGAGCGAACAGCACCGGAAGG
>CAYZXZ010000047.1:13951-14210 GCA_964481615.1 uncultured Desulfobacteraceae bacterium
GATACCGCTTCAGGATCTCAGAAACGCCATGATCTGGCATGAAATTCTGTCCCCTCCGGTTGCACTGCGCGACATGGAAAACGGGATCCATAGATAGTTCCCGAACGAAAACTGTTAATTGCCTCAATTTTTGCCCGCCTTGAACGTGAAAAAATTTCAGGTTTTTGATCAGGCAATAGATAGTAAAGGAATTTTCGGTAACTAACAGAGGATTTTTATGAAAATCGGCGTATCAGGCAAAGGCGGCAGCGGCAAAAGC
>CAYZXZ010000047.1:14241-17867 GCA_964481615.1 uncultured Desulfobacteraceae bacterium
GAAAACTCGGCTACCGGGTCCTGCTGGTGGATGCCGATGAATCCAACGTCGGCCTGGAAAATCTTGCCGGTGTCGCGTCGCCCGTGCATCTTCTTGATTTTTTAGGCGGGAAAAAAGGATTCAAGCAGAAGTTGAACCAGGGGCTGTCGCTGGATAATCCCGCCGGCGTTTTTTCCGGAAAACAGACCATCGGGGATCTGCCCGGGCAATGCGTGGCCGCATCCGACGGCATTGATTTTCTGATCATCGGCAAGATTCATGATTTCGGCGAAGGGTGTGCCTGTCCCATCGGCGTGCTGTCGAAAAAATTCCTGGCCAGCCTGGATACCGGCGCCGATGAAGTGGTGCTCGTGGACACTGAAGCCGGAGTGGAGCATTTCGGCCGGGGCATGGAGGCTGAATGCGACAGGATCGTGGGCGTAATCGACCCCACGGCCGAATCCTTCCGCCTAGCCGCGAAAATGCAAAACATGGCCGTATCCGCCGGCCGGGATATCGGCTTCGTGTTAAACAAGGTGGAACCCGCCATTGAGGCGGTCATGCGGGCGCAACTGGAGCCGGCCGGGGTGATCGGCGCCGTCCCCAGGGACGACGTGATCTTCATGGAGAGCCTCAAAGGGCAGCCGTTGACCCGGACCCTGCCGGAAGTGGATGATATCTGCCGGAAAATTTCCACTGCGCCCTTCAACGGAGGGAATGGAGCGTAGCGGAATTCCCGTCCGAGAGAAAAGAGCCTGTTTTAATAAAAAATAGTTATTCGCCGATGATTTTTACCAGGACCCGTTTACGCCGCCGGCCGTCGAATTCACCATAGAAGATCTGCTCCCAGGTGCCGAAATCAAGCTTGCCTCCGGTGACGGCCGCCACCACTTCCCTTCCCATGATCTGCCGCTTCATATGGGCATCGGCATTGTCTTCCCCCACATTGTGCCGGTAACCGGAAACGGGCTCGTGGGGCGCGAGTTTTTCCAGCCAGACCTCATAGTCGTGATGCAGGCCGGATTCGTCGTCATTGATAAAAACGGATGCGGTAATGTGCATGGCGTTGATCAGTACCAGTCCCTCACGGATGCCGCTTTCCCGAATGCAGTCGGCCACCTGGGAGGTGATGTTGACAAATCCCCGTCGGGTCGGGATATGAAAAAACAGTTCCTTGCGAAAGGATTTCATTTTAAATTCCTTTACCAGCCGGTTGTCATTTGAAAGCAGTACCGCCTGTCGTCTTTCTGCCCGGCATAGGTTCCGACTTCCTCGGCATAAGTTGCGAAATCTAACCTAACATATTGAAAGTCAAAGGTGATTCCTCCGGTAAGATACCCCTGATTTAATCCGGTTCGAAGGGAAAAAATCATCGGAAATCGAACTTCCGCGCCGGCATGTATTCGTTTGGCGAGATCGCTGTGTTCGGAAGCGTTTTTTGTTATGTCGTGTATGTCCAGCGTCCCCGTTAATTCATAAGCACCGAATGTTTTTCCAACCGCTGTCCCCACATTGACCTGCGATTCGATTTTTTGCGCGTCGCCCATTTTCATGCTCGGGAGATTTTGCACGCATATGCCGAAGGAGAGTTTGTCGACCAAGGTCATATCCGGCATGTCATAGATAGTGCCGATGTCTATGGAAACGCCGCTTCCGTTTTGAAGGTCATCTTCAAAACGGTCTTCGAAATTATCCGAGGCGATGTCGGCCGCGGTATATACTTCGGAGAGGCTTTCCCGGCCGATGACTTTAAGGCTGCCTCCGGCGCGCCATCCCGGAAACGGCAATTCCAGACCTGCTCCGCCTATTACCCCGTAATCCGCGATCGTGTTGACATGCGCTTCCGGCCATACCGGGTTGCGAATTTGAATATTTGTCCGGCCATGGCCCAGAAGCCCGATCATGGCGCCGACATTCGCCGCGCGGAAGGCCGTGCTGGGAAACAGTCCGATCCGGAAGAATTGCGATTTTCCAGTGTGTTTCCGGAGCAAATCGGCAACTTCACTGGTTATATCAAAATCCGTGTCCTCCACGTCTTTGGCAAGATCAATACTGTTTTCAGATAGTTCAATCAGGGGGTTGAAAATATCCACGCCGAAATTCGAAACTCCCGACAGACCTGCGGGGTTATAGAACAGGGCGTTTCTATCATCGGCCAGCGCCGTGAAGGCATTTCCCATTCCCAGCGGACGGATACCCTTGTAAAGGACGGCTTCCGCGCGTGAATATGTAAAAAATAACATTAGAAACAGGAGGATAATAAAAGGGGTGATGTGGATGGCGCCTTGTTTTTTCGTGTATTTACCCGAGATGATCATGATAAGTAGCCTCCGTTGGCGATTTCATTGATGTAATTAATCAACTCGACGGGGGAAATGGTCCCATCGCTATCCTGATCAACTTCGGCGATAAATGCATCGAAGTTTTCCGCAAGGTCATTGTCCTCGGCGGAAGGATCGCCTGTGATTTCTAAAATCGCGTCAACTGATCCGGCGATGCGCATGATATCATCGCGGAGCTTGTTCATGCGGGGATCGCCGGTCAAATCATAAACAAAGGCTTCATATCGATAAAGATCCCGGATTCCTTCTTCGGTCAATTCGATTTCACTGATTCCTCTTTCCTCGACGATGATATCGCCGATAATCAGCATGGCGTGACAGATACTGATCAATCCCAGTTGGACAAGATGATCATCGGTTGGAGATTCGATTTTGAGAAGTTTGGATATGGCGCAATTCTCCAGCAATTCAAGTTTATCTTTGATTTCAAGGGCGGTCAGTCGCTGGTTTTCATCACCCAGCACGCATCCTGCCATATCGATGGCGCCGGGATTGTCATTTTCATCCAACTCGTCGAGGATTTCCAGCAGGCGATAAGTATCCAGCCCGATCATGCCGGCACAGGCATTGCTGAGGTATTGGAGAACAACCGGGTCGTCCGGGTTGCTTTTTTCAAGAAGGATCAGAATTGCCCTGGCTTCTTCGTAATTGCCTTCATCCATGGCAATTCTAGCGTTCTCCATGGAGGCCCCGGTCCCGCCGTCATTGGCGACGGGTTCAAACAGGTTTTCATTACAGCCGTTGAAAAAAGTGATCAACGCGACGGCAAGAGTGCATAAGATCAGCGGCCGGCAAACCTGTCGCGCACTCGGCAAGCGGAAAAGCGAAAACATAAGATCCCCCCCTTTATTTTGCTGGTGTATGGCGTGGCAGACGGGACTGCTCTCTTGAGGTCTCCCAATCCCATCAATATAATTTGACTTTGTAAAGTTAACCATGGAGCATCACCTTAACCACAACGTGCATGGGAATTTATCGCTGCCTGACGTTTACGATGCCGAAGTTCCAACTGGCGAATCACTTCCTGCCGGGTCATTGTTCTGCGTGGCAGGAAATGAGCCAGTAGTTCTTCAATATCAGCGCATGACAACAAGGGGTATGTTTCGGCACGGCGGATCCGTTCCGACAGCATAAACAGCATGGCCATCATCACCAGCGCCATATGATGGTGCCAGGCGCTCCATTTCCGAACCTGGTAATCGGCCATGCCGCACTCGCTTTTGGCATCCTCAAAACAGCGTTCAACCCGATACCGCTGCCGTTGCATCCAGGCCAGTTCTTTAAGATCGGCGTCAATGCAGTTGG
>CAYZXZ010000048.1:0-15089 GCA_964481615.1 uncultured Desulfobacteraceae bacterium
TATTCCAAAAGAAACAAATAACAAAATACCTTATAAGGACTATACCATTAAGCCCATCCTATTTTTGACTGTTTTTGGGATGATTTTCAGGGGAAAAAAAGGGCAAATCTATGCATGATTTTTATAATTCAAAGTATCACAATGGCGTCACGGTTGCCGGAGAGGGCGTCAATAGGCGTCACCACGACATATGTTGACACATAATAAAGTCATGGTGACGTCATCAGTCGCCATTACGACACCATCATGACGCCAGAAGTGACCACTGTGACGCCATAAAGTGTCATAGGTATTTCACCATGGCGCCAAAAGACGCCATAGACGCAACTTCAAATTAGGGTCAACTATATTGACCTGCCGGGCCTGGAACAAGGAGATAAAAGCCCCATGACAAAAAAGACAGCACTCCTTGATAAAACCTATCTCGACTTTGTTCATGAAATTAAAAACAGCTTGGGAGTAAGTATCCAATTGATCTATCGGGGAAAAAATGATAATTTAAATCTATGAACATGAACCGAAATCACACAGCCAAATACCGTATTTCAGACAATCGGAACGATGACTATATTCCCGGCACTCCGGAAGACCGTATGGGTCTTGTCTGGCCGCTGATCCTTGAAATTTCATCCTTGAGCGCAAAACACGATGTTAAACGAAGACTACAAAGACATGTTACGCGCGTTTTTAAAACGCGACCTGAATGTTCCCTTGAGTAATTTTATATAAATTTTTTTTGGGGTATTTTTGGGGGTATGTTGAATAAATTAATTATTAAATATTAAATATATATAGTTAGTTAAATATTCTATTAAACTCCCGCCGCCACTGGGCATGGATCAGTATGAGGTCCGCAAATATGCGGGATGGCATCACCACATATTAACATGCATGTTGGCACATTTTTTCCTCTGGCACCTGAAAATCAGGTTGGGAAAAAAAAGCACCATCCATTACGCTGTCGCAGCTTAGGGTCCTACTCAGGTTCCTTTTGCCAATGAAACGGCATGATTTAGAGTCGTTGCTTGATCAGGTTTTATGGATACAGCATCGCAATCATCGGGCGTACTTGTCCCATCGTAAAAAACGGTTGAGGGGCATGGCTGTCAAAGATCATTAAATAGCGTTGTAGGGCTACACAATGTTACAAATTCTAATCGTCACCGTTTTTGAAAAATTGATATAAATCAGCTAGTTAAAAATACTGTCGACAAAACCGATAGGTTGAAAATTTTTAAATAGTTGGAATTATTCAATTAAACGTTTTGACACTAATGTCATAAAACATAAAACCTTTTCCTGTATCGGTTTTCCCGTCCGGATGAAGCCGTCAAACTATCATGGTGATGGATCCGGTTGGGCACTCGTTTTCGCACGAGAAGCATCCGGTGCATTTTTTTGCATCCGTGAGCACCGGGTGCGGCCGGAATCCGTGAATGCTGTTGGAAATCCGCAGTTCCAATACGCCCACCGGACAGATATCGGTGCACATGGTACAGGCGATGCACAATTCCTTATTGAATCGCGGTGTGGATTTTTCTCTGTCGGTTTTCATATTGTTTTCTGTCTCCCGTGGATCATAAGATCAGTTCGCCGCTATCGCCACCTGAATTGTTTCCAGTACTTCCGGCTCATCCGGTCGATGTCTACCTTGCGGCCGCGGTTGGCACCCCGGGTCATGGGCGGTTCGCCAAGGGCCCGGGGGTTGGGCGTAAAGGACCTTGGGTCAATGCCGTGCTTTTGGTTGAAGGCCAGTTTCATGATTTGAAGGCGCGCGCCCATATCCATATACTGGCCGGGGGTCTTGTTCCAGCCGGTTGCTGCGTTGAGCCATTCGAAAACCGGCATCCGGTCTACGCCGATATAGGCGCCGAACGCGCAGCCTCCCGCGCCGTTTAAGATATTCATGAATTTGCTGCATGCTGCCGCGGCCCTGGCCTTGCGCTTCGTCACGTAATACTTGCCCGCCTTTCGGTACATCAGCCAGGGCCTTGGCAGGGTTTTGTCCCGTTTCCAGAGCCGGAACATCTCATAATACATCTGGGACCCGATGGTGTGGCGGCCGGGAGAGGGCTCCACCGCATAATGCAGGGCAAATCCCGGATCAAAGCGGCCGTCGTGCATGGGAAGCTCCTGGCCCCCGGCATGCATGGCGTAACGGTCGGTATCCCTGCCGATGCGCTCGGCGGCCTTTTTCACCCCATCGGCCAGGATGTCGCCGATCCCTTCCCGAAAGATCATTTTCTCCACAAGGGCGATCATGGCCTCTGTATTGCCCCATGTGAGTTCGAGTCCGTCCGTGTCCGCTTTGGTTAAAATGCCGCGCTCATAACATTCCATGGCAAAGGCGACGGTGGCGCCGGCTGATATGGTGTCCATGCCGGCCCGGTTGAGCCGGTCGTTTAATTCAAATATGCTGTCAAGATCATTGTTTAAGACCAGCCCCGACAGGGCCAGAACGGTTTCGTATTCCGGTTTATGGGATTCTTTCAGCGCTCCTTTGCCCCGGCAGATGCCGCCGCATCCTAATGGGCAGGAATAACAGTGATATTTGGAAATTTCCCGTTCGATAAAGGCATCCGGATCAATGGCGGCGGATTTTATCTTGTCGAAATCCAGATGAGACCCGGACCAGTTTTTCACCGGCGCGTCCCCGAGTTCGATGGCATACTGGTTGATGCTGACCGTGCCCCATTTGCGGAGTATGATTTTCCAGAACATGCCGTCCATGGCGGTCTGGACCGGCAGCCAGCGGAGCAGCACGCCCATAAACCGCAATCCTTTGCCGGAGAGAAACCAGGGCTGGAACTGCACCCACTTGTTGCATTCTCCGGTCAGTTTTCGAATTGTTGTCGGATCGGCGGCATTGATGCGTTTGTTGCCATCTAAGACCACGGCTTTGAGGTTTTTGGAACCCATCACGGCCCCGAGGCCGGACCGGGCCGCCATCCGGCCCATGTCGTTGCTGATGCCTGATATCAGGGAACGTTTTTCCCCGGCCGGGCCGATGCAGGCGACCCTTGGTTTTTTCTTTTCCTTCAGTTCGCTGATAAGCATCTCTTCGGTTTCCAGGGCGTCCTTGCCCCAGAGGCCGCCAGCGTCCCGCAGTTCGGGTTTTCCCTTTTTAATATAGAGATAGACCGGTTTTTCGCTGATACCCGTAAAAAAGATGCCGTCATATCCGCAGCGCTTGATGGCCGGCGAGAAATTGCCGCCGCAGTTGGCTTCGCCGTAGCCGCCGGTCAGGGGGGATTTTCCCACCACCATCCAACGGCCGGTAAACAGGCTGCCGGTGCCGGTCAGCAAACCGGAAACAAATCCCAGGACATTGTCGGGACCCAGGGGATCGGCGCCCGCCGGAATGGCGTTATAAAGGATGAAACCGCCCAGCCCCGATCCGGACAGGCATTTTTTATAAACGGCATCTGGAATGTCAATCTCTTCGAAGGTGCCGCCGGTTAGATCAACCATCAGGATTTTTCCCATGTAGCCTTTGTCCATGGCCTTCTGTTCTCCCTTCATCATTGTATGTCTGATGCGCTGCTTATTCGCCGGAAACCGGCAATCCCAGGGCGGCGGTTTATGGAATGGCGGATGCGCTTACGGGAATGATTATCTATCGACAGTATCGCTTTTTCAAGATTTTTTAACGACAATTTCCTGTCCCCGACCGTTGCGCTTGGCAAAGACCGCGGCACCCAGAGCGCCGATAATCTGCGGATCCACCGGGAGCGCAGTCACTTCCGTGTTGATGCTCTTTGTGAGTGACTTGATTAAGCCCTGGTTTTTGGCGCACCCGCCGGTGACGGTCACCAGGGGCCGCATACCGATGCGTTTGAGCAGCGAAAAGCAGCGCTTGGAAACGGCCGAATTGATACCCGCGGCAACTTCTTCAGGCGGGCTTTTCCTTGCTAAGAGACTGATCACCTCGCTTTCGGCAAATACGCTGCACTGGGCAGTGACCGGTATACTTTTCCGGGCATTTAAGGAAAGCAGGGAAAACTGGTCAAGATCCATGCGGAATATCCGGCTCATTGCCTCGAGGAACCGCCCGGTGCCGGCGGCGCACTTGTCGTTCATGGAAAACTCTAAAACCGATCCGTCATCGGCAACGGATATGGTCTTGACATCCTGGCCGCCGATATCCACGATGGTCTTGATATCGCGGTTACAGTAAAACGCGCCCATGGCGTGGCAACTGATTTCTGAAATGTTTTCATTGGCAAACGGTACTTCATTTCTTCCGTAACCCGTGCCCACGATGCGGGAAAGGTCCTTGTAGCTTCCAAGGTCAGTGACCTGGCCGCATGCTTTTTCAAGGGCTTTTAAAGAGGTTATTTCCGGATCAATCTCGCTGGCAACAATTGCCAAGCCGACGATGGCGCCGTTTTCATTTATGATGGCGGCCTTTCCTGTTGTTGATCCGACGTCACAGCCGCCAAAGTATTTTTGGGTCATTTTCTTTCGTTCCTGTGAAGGTTACCTTCATCGTTTCCGGGTTGCCGTCATTGCGCCATAGGCAAGGGCCGCCTGGCTTTCATGACCGTATCTATAAAATCATCCACCTGTCTTATCATGCCCTCGTGCGAAACAATGCGGGGATCAATCAGATCATAATCGAGGATCAAAAGGGGGATCTTCATTTCGCGGCACTTCTCACGGAGGATGCCGTTCATCGCCTGCCCGCCTTTACACCCTACGTGGTTGGCGATCCAGACCATATCAAGATCGAACTGCTTGTAACAGCGGAAAATGTCGTCCAAGTAATTCTTTGCAGGTCCCCTGGTGTGACGGACCATGGGTCCCTGCATGATGATCTGGGCCAGCCCCCTGAGCATGGTTTCGGGCGTGGAGGTATCGATCAGATCATGGCGGTTGTAACTCATACTGTCCATGATGAGCGTGATGCCGTGTTTACGTTCCACCTGGTTGAAGATATCCGGGAATTGGGGAAATGGCGGGTTCCAGAGCACGGCACGGTATTTTTCGTTTTCCACGGCTGGGATTTTTTCGGCCAGATTTTTCTGCGCCAGTTCCACCAGGCGCTCAAACAGCCGGATACCCACATCGTGCCCCGGGAACATGTGAAAATGCCACAGATGGCTCAGCCACACGGCCTCGGAAGCCAGAGGAGCAGGTCTGGCCCGCATCATGTCCCACAGTTCGAGTTCCAGCTCCATCATGTGGTTGCGCCCATCACAAATCTCCCGAAGTCTTGCCCATTCCATGCGGCCGGGCGTATGTTTTTCAAGAAATGCGATCATCCCCTTGAGATCCTCAACAAACAATGTTTCCGCCCGTTCGTTATAGAAGTTATAGGGCGCATCAACACGGTAGATTGGCATGTCATACACTTTCTGAATGTAAGAATAAGAGGCCATGCCGGCGTCGCAGGGCATATTTGAGGCGACAAGGGCACACCCTTTAGGCTGCTGATTCTTGACGATCATACCGACCGCGGCCTTGACAAAGCTGCAGGCATCCGGGTTCATTCCGGCATTCTCCGCCTCGTCGATGAAATTTAAGGAAGCTTCAGAGTTGATCAGTGGGAGCAAGATTCCCATGGCTTCGACAATCCAGACCTTCAGGCCCATGGCAGTGCCGATCTCCGGCGGGACCAGATCTTCATTAATAAGCAGAATCTCAGGCTGGTAAAACACCTCTTCCAGTTTTTCCACCAGGGTAACGGCGATGGAATGGATCACTATGGCAGTAGATTCGAGATAGGCCCCCTTTCTTCCGCGGGTAAGCCGCCGCAGCAGTTTTGTCACGCCGATGAGCTGCGGTATCCAGGGATATCGGCGAAGTTCCCGGATGATGCCGGTGGGTCCGCGTTTAAAGAGAAGCCTGCCGACGAACTTGAAAATATTGCCCCATATAAGGATCCAGTATTTTGCATAGATGAATGCGTCCGCGAGGCTTTTCGTTTCAAAAAGAAACCCGAGTATGGAATTATCCAGAAAATCCTTCGTCAACCCCGGCAGCCTCATGACAAAATATTTTGCGGTTGCGAATGCGTCTTTCATGGTAATCATTTGCTCATGCTTTCGATAAAGGCCTGTACCCTGGTCCGCAACTGGCCTTCTCCGCCCAAACTGTATTCCCGTTCCAGTTTCAGCACCGGGATTCCTTCTTTCCGGAGTGCGTCCACCATGGGCATTGAATCCACGCCCCAGAGGTCGCAGAATTTGATGATTTCAATGACAACACCGTCCACCCGGTATTGCTTCACGGTGTCGATAATGGTTTTCAGCCGCCGGTCAAAGTCCTCCATCATCCTCGGGCAAAGTGTTTTTTTGAAGGTATGTTGGGCAAGGGTTCTGATGGGATCGCCGTTCGTCTCTACGGGCGCAAATCCGGGAATCGCGCCGGTGCAGAAAAGGTCCGCCACCACCAGCCCGCCCTGGGACTCGATTACGCGGATAAATTCAGGATCATGAAGATGCGACCCCGTTACCATCAGCCGGGAACGGAATTCTCCAACCCCCTCTCGTTTTTCGATCTCTTTCCGGAAATCGAGGATTTTTTCAAAGATCAGGTTTTTGGGAGAGACCAGGGCGGCCATGAGCAGTCTGTGAAACTCGGTTCCGGTAATGAGCGGGACCGGTCTTTTGCGCAGGTCGCCAATGGATTGGATAACTTGTGCGAAATTGTTCCATTCGGCAATGGCCTTATTGAGGGAGTCATCGCTCATGTCTACGCCGAAATGAGCCGAGAGCCTGTCCGCGAGCGTCCGGAGTTCCTCTGTCTGCCAGTCAATCGTGGCCGCGTTGACCTTGCGGGGCACATCGAGGATATGACTGAATGCGGGTTTTTTGAGATACTCCAGGTTGTCGTAAAGCCGCTGCATATGAACACAGGAGGGGACGAATACCCATCCCTGTATCAGATCGAATCGGTCGTCTATGGCAAACTCAAGGAGACTGCGCGCATAGGTGCAGATAAAGTTGGAAAGATAGATATCGGCGATTTCGGTGCCGGAGATACCGGGTGCGTGCAGGCGAACAGGTACAAGTTTGTCGGCCATCAGAAACGCTTCCGGAACGAATGAACAGGAATACCCGATGGGGATGCGCCCGTCGGAAACAGCCTGTTCAAGCAGTTCATTCTGCGGGCTCTCCAGAAGTTCCTGGAACATGTTCATTTAAGCCTTCCTGTTATTGAAGAATATGTTGTTGCAGCCCCATCTCGCTCAGACAGTTTTTCACCGCATCCATGGCAGGTGAATCTTCAATTTCGAGGATGCTTCTCCCGTCTATGTCGAAAGACCGGATGGTATCATCCTCCGGGATCCATCCCAGGCAATTCAGTTCCGGCGGGATCACCAGTTTTTCAAACTCGGCTTTACCGCGCAGCCTGTTTAAAATCAGTCCGGTCTTTTCATAATCAATGGCATCATCAGAAACGTCTTTGATTGTCTTCACCACATTAATGCCCTTGGCGGATACATCTGAAACCAGGATCAGGTGGGTGACTTTTTCCATGACCCGGCGGTTCACCTGTTCAATCCCGGCCTCGCCGTCGATGACCACGTAATCAAAATTATCCACCATGGACGCGATAAAGTCTTTTAAAATATGATTCACCTGGCAGTAGCATCCCTCCTTTTCCGGCCGGCCGATGGCAAGAAACGCGATGTTTTTGTGTTCTTCCAGAGCGGAAAACAGTTCATAATCCAGCATGGAAAGCATTTCCGCCTTATCTGTCGACTTTCCGGACTGCACTCGCCGGATCAGTTCGTTTCGGATGTCGTCAACGGTTTTGCTTACCGTGATACCCAGTGCGGTGGATAAACCCACGGCCGGGTCCGCGTCTATGGCCAGCACCTTATTGGCCGGATTTGAAGACAGAATTTTTACGATTGCCGCGGAAATAGATGTCTTGCCCACCCCCCCTTTGCCGCACAGGGCGATCAACGAAGTCTTGTGATATGATTCATGCATGAATTGCAGCCTCCCTGCCTTTTAATGATTTTCGCATGGATCGAAGTTCCTCCACATCCCCGCAAACATCATTATAATCGCAGGTGTCGCAGTCAAACGACATTTCTTCCGCCATTTTGTTCATGGCGCTGATCAGCTTAAAGACATCGTCTGCAATGGCTTTTGCTTCCAGAACATCTTCCCGGCCGGCGGTGATGAAAACCGTTTCCACGGAACGGATATAGCCAATTTGTGAAAATTCATCAATTAATGCCCCGCCGAGATGTTTAAACGAAAATCCCCTGTTGAGGGCGTCAATGCTCACCCGGCTCCACTCCCGCTGCTGTTGGGAAACTCCTCGCATCATATAGCCTTTCAAGTGGATATTGTAGCGAAGCAGTTCCAGTTCCCGATACCGGTCATAGCTGTTGTCCGCATCAAAATCCGATGCGCCGGCAATCACGATTTTTCCGAAAGACACCTTCCTGCCGGAAAGTTGTGGAAGATCCGGGCCCACAATGGTAATCCGTCCGTTTTTGATTTTTTCCGGTTCATTCACCCACATCAGAAACGACGTGGAAGCTTCCTTCGGGTTCCCAAGCTCCACCGCGGTATCCTGACCCAGCACCAGGTTCCGGTTTTTTTCGGACGGCCAGCTTATCTGTCCGCTATGGATAAACTCGGATACTTTGCCTTCGATTCTCCTGCGGTCTATGTATGCCGTTACTTCCGTATACTGTTTGTCAAAAAGTCCCATAAAAGATATTTTGGTTTTTAAATTTTAATTAACTGTAATTAAATCAATTAGTAGGCCTGATTTTTTGCCCGGCGGACGCCGTTTATGGATGAACTCTGCTAAAGCCCGATTACTTTCCGCCCGATATGAACGGTTCTGCGAGCGGCGCCTTTTTTCTGTTTCATGATCTCTTCATAAAGGGTGTCCATGTCCTTGGGAGGGGCGGTCTGGATTTCTTTTTTGGCCATCGTTAACGCCCCTGATTTACAGGATGCGACACAAACGCCGCAGCCGATGCACCGGTTCATATCAATCCCGATGGCGTTTTCTTTTTTGACGTCTTCCATTTTTTGCATGTTGATGGCTTCTGTTTTGCACTTTTTGCCGCATTTGCCGCAGCCCACGCATTTATCCGCCGCTAACGCCGCATGGTAATTATTTTTTATAAACTCGGCGGGTTTTGCCAGTAGACTGACCGCTTCAAGGCATGCGCAGCAGCATTTGCAGCAGCTGCAGACAAACTGGGCCTCCTGTATGCCCACGGCAAACGGATGCAGCGCATACTGTTTCTGGCCATCGACCATTTTGACAAAATTAGTCAGGGTTTCAGCTGTTTCATTTTTACTCCCTATTATAAGCAGATCAGCCTGTTTTTTTCATTTCCCGGACCTTTTCTTCCCCGTAAAGCGCTGCGCCCAAAGCCCCCATGATTTGCGGATCAACATCGTTCAGGGATTTTAACGGGAGGCCTAAGGCTGCGGAAAGGGCGTTGAAAACACCGGCATTTTTCGCCACTCCGCCGGTCATTACCACGTCTGTTTTCACATCTATGCTTCTGGCCAGAGATGCCACGCGCTTGGCTAACGAGTGATGAAGGGCATTAAGAATATCTGCGGTTTTAAAACCTTCATTCACAAGCGATACAATCTCGGTTTCGGCAAAAATGACGCACTGGCTTGAAATCGTCAGCTTTTCTTTTGATTCGGCGGCAAGTTTTCCCAGTTCTTCAAGGGGCACTTCCAGCGCTTCCGCCATGACCTCCAGAAAGCGTCCGGTCCCGGACGCGCACTTGTCGTTATAGATATAGCGGGCAACGTTCCCGTTATCGTCCAGACGGGTCGCCTTGGCATCCTGGCCGCCGATGTCAATGATCATTCGGACAGACGGCATGGTTTGCCAGGCGCCTTTGGCATGGCAGGAAATTTCGGATTCCATCTGGTCGACAAAGGGTATCTGTTCCCTTCCGTATCCGGTCCCCACAACGTAGCCGATATCATTTAAGGTCAAATTTGCTTTGTCTAACGCCATCTGCATGATTTTATTTGCGGATTCGGACGGTCTGGTTTTGGCCCGCATTACCGCGGATGACAATATTTTTCCGTTTTCCATAATCACTGCTTTGGCGGTCATGGAGCCTATGTCGCAGCCTGCCACTATCATATTTTTTTCCTCCCATTTACCTTTTCCATGGCCAGCAACGCAGCCCCAAGAGCCCCGGCGATCTGGGGGTCTGCTTTCCGGGCCCGTTTGATGCGCTTGCCGATCAGTTTTTCAAGCGTTTCCACCACCCCGATGTTTTTTGCCACCCCGCCGGTCATGAAGAGATCTCCTTCCGGTTTGACGGCGTTGACCAGGATTGCCACCCGGCCGGCCATCGCAGTATTAATGCCGGCGCCGATATCTTCAATAGGGACCCCGGAGTTGATGTATTTAATGACATCCGCCTGAGCCCATACCGTGCAGGTGGAAGCCAGCGTTATCGGGTCTTTGGCTTTGGCCGAAAGTTTGCCCAATTCATCAATGCCGACATTTAATACCTTTGCCATGACTTCCAGAAATCGCCCGGTGCCGGACGCGCATTTGTCATTGGCGAAAAACAGGCCGACATTGCCATCCTTGTCAATTTTCATGGTTTTGCAGTCCTGGCCGCCGATATCGATCACGGTTTCGGCGGTCGGCAGCATCCAGCGCGCCCCTTTTCCGTGACATTTGATTTCCGTCACCAATTCATTCACAAACGCGATCTTTTCGCGGCCGTATCCGGTGCCGATGCAGTATTGAATGTCCTCTTTTGACACACCGGCAGATTTGAGCGCGCCTTCTATTGCGGCGTTTGCCGAATCCTGGGGTCGGGGTTTTGATTTTATGATATGGCTGCCGACAATTTTTCCGTTTTTCATGATGACGGCTTTTGAGGTAAGGGAACCGACATCACATCCTGCAACGATACTCATAACAACCCCCTTATCTTAAAAAATTCGTCCAGACGTTCCCTGGTTGCCTCCCAGGATTCCACCCGGTCGTCGAATGCATCGTCATACATGATATGGCAAGGATAGCCGTGCTTTTCGATATCCCTTGCAAACGGCTTCACCATCCCCCATGTATTCCGGCAGCCCGGCGTGCCGTTATAGACCATGCAGTCCGCATCGTACATTTTTGCGCAGGCAAGAGATTCCTCCAGCCACATGCCTTTTTTGTCATAGGGTCCCCTGATGGAGCGGACCATTGGCATCCGGGCGTTCATCTGGGCGATGCTGTCGAGCATTGCATCCGGTGTCGAGGTGTCGATGCCGTAAGAAGAACCCGGCATATCTTCGGCATATTTATTGTTGTCCCTGAAATTCCGGGTCAGAATGGACCCGACATGTGCGATTCCACGTTTTTCAAAGTAATTGTAAAAATTCACATCCAGCGTATAGTGATCAATGTAGCACATGAACACGCGCAGCTTTTCTTCTTTGTTTTTAAGTCCTGAAATACTGGCCGCGGCATTTTCTTTTGCGGTTTTAACCATGGATTTCAGGAGTTTTGTATACTCCGGGTGCCCTGAAAAGCAGAACCGGCCGGCGTAGATCGCCAGGTTGAACAAGGGCGGCACCGGAGTCGGCTTGAGCATGAGCATGTCTTCAAGATCGGCAATCATGACATCCTGTTTGTCGACTTCTTTGAGGACTTCGGCCAGTCGGTCGTAATCGAGTTTCCTGCCGGAGTGCTGCTCCGCAAATCTGATCATCTCCTTGTAGTCATCGACATGATATTGCTGACTGCGGTCATCGCCGATGCTGCTGGGGTAGTTGAGCTGGAAAAAGGGCTTGTCCATATAAGAGGATGCAAAGGCAAAGGCATTGGCATTGGTGTCGCAGACACCCGGTGTGTCGCAGATCACAAAATCGATTTTTTCAGAAAGCCCTCCCAGGACCGCGCCCAGAGCGCCCCGCTGGGAGGAGCAGGACGTTTCCGGCATACCGACTTCACAGCAGTAGTCCATATAATCAAACATCCCTCTTTTCCAGACCATGGCGCCGATGGCCGTCAGAATTTCAAACGTTACCGGAACAATATCCATGGCATACAGGATTACCGGTGAATTGCAGAACGTTGTGGCGCAAATCTTTTTTCCCTGTGCCCGCGCGGTCAGTATATTTTCATAATATTGGGCCAGCATCGCCAGCACCTGGACACCTGGGTCGCCGGCATCAATAAATGACCGGACGACATTATTAAAATAGGGAATATACCGATAAGTGAGTTCAGTCTCTTTTTTCGTACCCAGGGGGAAACTAGCCGCGGCCGCAAGTGTTTTTCCCATCAGCCAGTCATAGTTATATTCTTGTATTTCTGGTCTCATTCTTTTATTCCTTTAGCCTTTAGTACGGACAGTCATGGCCTCAGCCGGTTTCGACTTCAGGGCTGGTTTTGCGCTTCCGTCGATTCGCTCAAGAAAGGCGTTGATTCTCAGTTTCATGCGCCCGGCGTCGATATGGGGACCGTATTCCCGTTCAACCCGGAGACAGGGAATGCCGATGGCTTCCAGATCCTTTTCAAACAGGGCGTTTTCCGCGCCGTGCAGGTCGCAGAACCGGATATTCTGCATGATCACGCCTTCTGCTTGAGATTGGTCAATTTTTTTTTTGAGGATGGCGAGCCGCTCTTTATATTTGCCGTACATCCTGGGGCAAACCGATGACCCGAGGTAATGATGGGCAAGCGCTGCAATCGGGTCGCCGTCTTCCTTAATCTCGTTTCCTTCGCAGCGGATGCCGAAACAGAGGTTTTCACCGACAATAATCGCTTTTCCGGTGTTTTCGATTAATTCAAAGAGGTCGATTTCGTCGCTGATGCTCCCCACCAGCATCACCCGGTGTTTCCCTTTGCTCAGAGAGGTCTTGCGCTTTTTAAGGGTTGTGACCCATTTTTTCAGCTCCCCGGTGTATTCATCCCGGGGCATGACAGTTCCGGAAACGGTGGCGGCAAACACATCGGTTCCGGAAACCACAACGTCTTTGGTGAATCTCATGTTTTCTATTTCACTCAGCAGCCGTCTGCCTTTGTTGAATTCGCTGATGGCCGCACTGAGCTTTCCATTGGTAATACTGACCTTGAAGTGTTTTTCCACGCTCTTGATCAGTTCTTTAATCTCTTCAATATACCATGCCATGCCGTGGTTTTCCGACTTGTGCGGCACGTCAAAATAGTAAAAATAGTCCGGTACAATGCCGTCAAAATCTTCACCGGCCTTTCGCCAGCATTCATCCAGTCGGCGCATGCCGTCGCATCCCGGTGTGATAATGGCGCCATCCAGGAAAGAGAATTTCCCCTTGCCGGCAAGTTGTAAAATGCATTTGGGAAAGCTGCAGATAAACGGCCCGAAATAAGTGTCCCCGATCTCCATGCCATCGGTTTCAATTCCCCTTAAGCGAAACGGCAGGATGCCGCCAGCATAGAATATTTCTGCAGGCGCGTAGGAGCAGGTATAACCGACCACAGGCTTGCCTTCTTTTTTCCATTTTGTAATAGATTCGCATTCCACATGGGTTGCGGCATCATGAAAAATATCCATGTATTATACCTCCGCGGACATATTGATTGATTGCAGTGAGTTACGCGCCTTTTGCGCTGCGTCTTCATATTCGTCATCAGCCGGAGAAAGCACATCGCAGATCCATGTGACAATGCCTGGCAACACGGAACGCGCCAGGGGGCGAAGTTTCCGGCCGGCCCCGTTTAAAAGCTGTTTTGCTGCTTCTTCCAGCTCAAAGGCGTCGATAGCGTCGGCAAACTGGCTGGCCATTTCCACGGCCATTTCGGGTTTCTGCAGGCCGGTCCGGTTGAAAATACGGAGTATATGGTTGATGGTCTCGGCCATTTCCTGGATGTCATAGGCGGAAAAACGCCCGGCCATGGATTCCGCCAGTTCCTCATCATCAACGTTTTCCCAGTGGGAGAGTTTTTGATTGGTGGTTCTGACGCGGATATTGGTGATTTCCGGAGCCTTGATCATGGACAGTTGCCTGAGCGCGTCATTTTCGTTTATTGCGTCGATCATTGCCTTATTATATGACGCGATGATTTCAGCGGCCGCGATCCTGGCTTTCCACAGGGTAATCGGGTCGATCCCGCCGACGATATCAGATAGTTTTTCCCAAATGAGTTTGGGTAGTTGCGGGGTTCCTGGTTCGCCCAGCAGCGCGCTGCCGGTATGGACTTTCCGGACCAGCTCGAATACCTGGTTGCTAAGACCGGCAATGTGGGCAGCATCGATTTCCCTGGTCAAGCTGATGATGACGTCGGTCAGCAGATCGGGCGGCAGTTCGTTGAGCCTTTCCAAAGAAATATCGAGGGCGGCGGCAATACCGTTGACGATATTGGGAAGCATGGAGAGCAACAGCACCACTTTTGCCGGATATTGCCAGAACACGTCGTTGGCCATTTCCATAAAGGCTTTGGCGTCGCCTCCTGAATTTTCGACCATCTCTTTCAGTTCGCCGAAATCAACGGATGCGACCAATTTTTCAAACCCCGGGGCCAGAAGCCGGGTAAAGAACGTCGGATCATCCTTGTGGATATCGTTGATGATCCGGCAGCCATGGGTGATCAGTTCGCCGGTACGGTCGGCGGCCGGTTGCGACAATAACCGGCCGATGAGTTCTTTTTTTTCTTTTGTTCCAAGATTTTCGACGGTTCCGGCGGCGGATGATGCGATATCGAACAGGCCGGTGATGATATCGGGCAGGGTTTCGGTAATATCGCGGATGAAGGTTTCATCTGCAAAGAGCAGGGACAGCTCTTTTTTTTCAAACACATCATCCGGCTTTTTCAGGTTTTTCAGGATGAACCTGCCCACCAGATTCATGATCTGCTTTTTGAATGGACTATCGCCTGCGACAACGGCCAGCGCGTCCAGAAGCACGGACCCAAGAGCCTGCCGCACCTCCCGGGTCGACAGTATCCGGGCAAAGGCCGTATTTTTGCCCGGGGAATTCACGGGCACATCGGAACGGTGGTTCATCAGATGCTGGTATGTCATAAAGCTTTATCCCGTTTTGCGTGATGATAGCCGGGGAAATCCCGGCGATGACTCAGGGCGGCGTGTGAATTTTTCCGTCTGACACTGCTTCATCAAGAAGCATGCGGCAAAACAGCTCCCA
>CAYZXZ010000048.1:15099-17505 GCA_964481615.1 uncultured Desulfobacteraceae bacterium
TTGTTCGCCGGAGAAACACATGTGACCGACCTGAGTCCGGATATCGTCCTTGATGCCGATACGAGGCCGCGTCGCGGATCATGATGCGGCCTTGAGCAGGGTGACTTTTTCGTTTGCCGTCGAAGTCGTCCTATCTTTTGCCAGCAAGTGCCGGGCCAAACGTTTGCCCAGGGACAAAATCGTCCACGTGGGCGGAAGTCCCCATTCCTGGGGGATTACCGAGCAGTCGCACACATAGAGATTTTCGAACCGGGTCTTCAGGTTGGTGTCGAGTTGCTCGCCGATTTTCACGGTGCCCCCCGGATGTGCCGCAAACAACCAGCCCCGGTAAATATCGGTGGCGCCTGCGTTTTTCAGTATCCGCCGGGCATGTTCCGCACCCTTGTCGAGCCGGAGCCGGTCGTCTCGGGTCAATTTTTTTCGGACCCACCCCCGGTGGGTAAGTTCCCCGGAAAGGTCATCCCGGATCTTGATCATGATGGGGAGCGTGTCCTTGTATGAAAATGCCTGCTTGATCTTGAATACCTGCAGATCGAAGGCAATTTTCATCAGGTGTGGCATGTTGAAATCCGTCATGACGATCCCGTCATCGGGAAAGTGGACTCCTGCGCTCATGGGAATGGCCTTTCCATTGCCCAAGCCCTTGATTTTTCCGAAAACATATGTCAGCGGATCGAAAAAGAAGTCATAACCCGCGCTCCGGATGCCGCTTTCCCGCAGGATCAGTGGCGAGCCGATGCCGCCGGCCGCGATGATGGTGTTGGGCGCGTATACCCGGTGGATTTGCCTGCCCTGCTTGTATTCGACGCCAACGGCTTTTTTATTTTCAATGATGACCCGCGTCACCTTGGCGTAGTTGATCATCTGGGCGCCGTTTTCAAGGGCCTCATCCACGAAATGCCGTGCGTTCCATTTGGCGCCGTATGGGCATCCGTAGGAACAGAGCGCGCATTTTGTCCGGCATTTATTCTGATGGATGAATTTGGTCAGTTTATGGGCATCATATCCCAGGTCCCGGGCGCTTTCGAGGAATCGCGTGGGGCTGGCCCCCATGAGTTCATCTGACAACTCGGCAATGGGGACATTATTCTGAATTTCGGCGGCTTCGGCGGATATGTCGACCCCGCAGCTTTTGAGCATTGCCACCGGCGGCGCAAAGGCCGTGCCGCAATAAAAGATCGAGCTCCCGCCGGTGGTGATGCCCCGTGAAACCGTCAGCAGCTCACTGGTCATCACCATGCTTTTACCCGGCAGAAAGGCCTGGGTGATGGCCTGGATGGCGGAACCTCTGGTGGGATTGTAGTCTCCCCATTCCAGAATGAGCACTTTTTTACCGTTTACGGTCAGGTCCCTGGCAACGGTGGCGCCTCCGGGGCCCGTTCCGACGACAATGGCGTCAAAATCGGTTTTTGTTGATTGCATGGCGGGGTCTTCCTCCTCGTTTATGCTTGATATGGTCCTGTGGATGCAGTCGCCCGGATCCTGGCTTGAGCAATCGATGATGTCGGCCCGGGTTATATGCAATATGCCGCAAACAATAACCGGTGTCGCAAAAATTGAAGTCCGATGTTTCCGATACCAAACCATGTGAATCATTGTTAACATGGTTTGGCGTCGACGGTCGACCGTCGACTGTAAGCTATCAATAATAGAATTCATGCGGAGATGTCAAGAGGAAATTACTAATCCGGTCATAAATCTATGGACATAAAATAGTGCAATAAACACATTCCGGGTGCTGAAAAAAATTCCTTATCAGCGCGGGCAGTTTCTACAGCCGGCGAAGTTGTTTCGTAAGCGGTTAATAAACTGCACTTCCCGCAGCGAGTTCGATTTGTTCCGGTTTGAGGTTTTGCGGTAGAAGTTTGATAAGGGGTTTCACAGCCCCCATAACCAGACAGAACTGGCAGCCAGGCTTGACAACGTCGTGCTTCCGCGAAAGGGTAAATTGTCGGCCATCAATCAGGAAATTGAAAATTCCGAAGCATTTAAATCCGCCAGGCGCAAGCACTCAGCGGTAGAGTCCGCTATCAGTGCGCTGGAAAATCACGGACTGGACCGATGTCCGGATCATGACATCCATGGCTTTAAACGCTATGTCGCCCTTGCCGTTATGGCCAGAAATATCCAGATTATCGGATCGATATTGCTGCAAAAAGAGGCAAAGAAACTGGCGCGTGCGCAAAAAACACAGCGCTTGGCAGCGTAGCCAAAACGCACGATTAACGGCAATCCATGGTATAACTGCGCCCAGAATACGAAACAATTAATATTTCAAAGAGCATATGCCCATAAATTGTGGCGAGAATTACCGGGGCTGAAAATTTTAGCCGGATTTTCCTGTTCGCAAAAAGAAATCGACCCCTTTTCGGTGAGCGGCAAACCGAAAAATCCGGGTTTCCGTTC
>CAYZXZ010000049.1:0-13168 GCA_964481615.1 uncultured Desulfobacteraceae bacterium
ATCGTGCCCAGCCGGCACTACCCCAAAACCTTTTACGCCCTTCCCCAGTCGCCCCAGTTGTTCAAGCAACTTCTGATGGTGAGCGGTATGGAACGCTATTATCAGATCGTCCGCTGCTTTCGGGACGAGGACCTGCGCCCCAACCGCCAGCCTGAATTCACACAGCTCGACCTGGAGGCCTCATTTGTAGACGAGGAGTTCATCTACCGCACTTTTGAGGAACTGGCGGTGCGGATGTTTGCCGTGGGCGGCATCGACCTGCCCCGGCCCTTTCCCCGCATGACCTGGACCGATGCCATGAACACCGCGGGAAACGACCGGCCCGACCTGCGCTTCGGCATGACCTTTATCGATACCACCGATATTTTTGCGGATACCCGCTATGCCATCTTCAAACAGATCCTGGATAGGGGCGGCTGCATCAAGGGGATCAACGTCAAGGGCCAGTCCGACCGCCTGAGCAAAAACATCCTGCAAAACGAATACGCCAAAGAAATCGTTCCGGGTTTCGGGGCCAGGGGCATGACCTGGATGCGGGTGACGGATACCGGCCTGGAAAGCAATATCGTTCAATTTTTCAGCGACAAAGAAAAGGCGGAAATTCTTAAACGTTTTGACGCACAAAACACAGACGTGATCCTGATGATCGCCGACCCCTCCTGGCACCTGGTCTGTTCGGCCCTGGGCCATCTCCGGCTGCACCTGGCCGACCGACTCGGCCTGATTCCCAAAGATGTTTACCACCCGCTGTGGGTAACGGATTTTCCGCTGTTCGAAGCCACGGAAACGGGGGTAACATCCAGCCATCATCCTTTTACCATGCCCGACCGGACCGACTTTGATCCCGCCGACATCGATGACCTTCTGGCGCTGAAATCACGGGCCTATGATCTTGTGATCAACGGCGAAGAGCTGGGCGGGGGAAGCATCCGGATCAACGACAGCGACTTGCAGAAAAAAATCTTTTCCGCCCTTGCTCTGTCCGATGATGATGTGGCGGAAAAGTTCGGATTTTTTCTCCGGGCACTGGAATACGGTGCCCCTCCCCACGGCGGCATGGCGCTGGGCCTGGACCGGGTGGCGGCCATGATCCTGGACGCGCCGTCCATCCGGGAGGTCATCGCCTTTCCGAAAAACCGCAGCGCATTCTGCCCACTGACCCAGGCACCGGCCAGGGTGTCTCAAGAACAGCTCACCGAACTGGGACTGCTGGACATGGGAACAACGGCGCCCCTGCCGGGCGCCCGTGGAGAGCAGGACCCCATCGCGGCCCTTTCCTGGATGGCCCGCATCGGTATTGCCGAAAACGAACGGGAAGCCATCCGGACGGCCATCGATCAGGCGAAAAATCTGGCCGCGCAAATAAGCGAACAGGTTGCGGGAAATGACGCGGCGGCCAATGGGCCGCTGGTTACCGTGCTTCCGGCCGCCAACCGGTTCCGCGCCGGCAAAGAAGCCCGGATCTGCGAACTATCGGAAAACGGGGAACTCTTTAAAAACGCGCCCGCGGTCAAGGGCGGATACTTCAAGGTCGCACCGGTTCTGGAATAAAAGAAAGGACGCATATGGCCACCGATATTTTCACATATCGCCCGGCAGACCCCATGCAGGAAGTCCCGGACGGCCCCATGGCCGATAAAACCATCATGATCCGACCGGATATCTCCATTGCAGGATGGCTCACGGACGCGGGATCACGGACACTGGCGGGCTTTCATGCCATCACCGATGCAACGGTCGTCGCCCGGTTGAAAGCCGCGGGAGCATCATTTACCGGAAGTACCAGAATGGCAGAGCTTGGTTTCGGGGTCAACGGCGACACCATGAGCCAGGCTCTTTCCGCGAACCTCGCCCATGCCGGACTGATGAACGACACCCTGGGCGAAGCTCGCATGACGGCCTGTTCGGCCGGCTGGTACGGATTCAAACCCTCCTATGGTCTTTTATCGCGCGCCGGCCTGGTGGGCCTGGTGCCATCCATGGAGAGCATCGTGGTCCTGGCAAGGAACCCGGCCGAAATCGCCGAACTCCTGGCGGTCATGGCCGGACCGGATGAAAATGATATTTCCATGTCGAATGATCCGCCGCCCGATTTTACAAACCTGGCGTTAACCGTCGAAAAACCAGTCCGGATCGGTGTTCCCCGGGAGTGTCGTGATCGCCTGAGTCCGTCCGCGGCCAAGGCCTTTGCAACGGCCCTGGACACCCTGGCCGGAATCGGCTTTGAGATCCTTGAGGTCAGCCTGCCGGGATTTGACCTTTTCCCCACAGCGCATCAGATCATCGCCGCGGTGGAGGCGTCTTCGGCGGCGGGAAAATACGATGGCGTCCGCTACGGGTTCCGCGCGAAATCGGCCAAAAACTGGAACGAGATGTACCTCAGCACCCGGGCCGAGGCCTTCGATGTCCGGATCAAGTCCTTTCTGTTCCAAGGGGCCTATTTTCAGTTCCAGAACTACAGGGCTTTTGAAAATGCCTGCACGCTCCGGCGCGGACTGGTCAGCCAAACAGACGAGATCTTCCGGCAGGCGGACATGCTGGCGCTGCCCACGCGCCATGACGATCCCGACCCTTACCGGGCCGACACCGTTCAGGAAACCTATGCCGCCTTCAGCCTGACCCTTGGAGCCAATCTGGCCGGACTGCCCGCACTTCAGATTCCCGGCCTGAACAGGGACGCGGCAGTCGATTTCGGCATGCAACTGATCGGTCCCCGTATGTCCGACGCCTCGGTCCTGGCCGCCTGCCTGAAGACGTCAACTCACATCCAGGGAGATTTCCCCGCATGAATCCGGATATGAAAAAATATGAAGCGGTCATCGGCCTTGAAATCCATGTCCAGCTCAATGCCGTCACCAAATTATTCTGCGACTGCCCCAACCGGACCGGGGACGCGCCCAACCGCAATACCTGCCCGGTCTGCCTCTGGCTGCCCGGGGTACTGCCGCGATTGAGCGCCGAGGCCGTTGAAAAGGCAGTCCTGGCCTGCCTGGCCCTCAACTGCGCCGTTGCGGAAGAAAGCGCCTTTGACCAGAAAGTTTATTATTATCCGGATCTTCCCAAGGGCTTTCAACTTTCCCAGCATCACAAGCCCCTGGCGCGAAACGGCTGGATCGATATTGTCGGCGAAAACGGCGGATCCAGGCGGCTGCGGATTCATCACATTCACATGGAAGAGGATGTGGCCAAACTGGTTCATGAAACCGAAGGCCGAGATTCCATCAGTCTGGTGGATTTCAACCGGGCAGGCGCGCCCCTGATCGAGATCGTCACCGAGCCGGATATGCGCAGCCCCTACGAGGCCATGGAATTCCTCAAATCCCTGCGAACTCAGCTCCGTTACACCGGATGCACGGAGTGCAGCATGGAACAGGGCACCATGCGGGTCGATGCCAATATCTCCCTCAGGCTGACCGGCACTGAAGAGATGAATACCAAGGTGGAAGTCAAAAACATGAACTCCATCCGCAGCGTGGGCGACGCCATCGCCTATGAGACCATCCGACAGGCTGAAAGCCTTGAACGGGGCGAGTCCGTGACTCTGCATACCCGGCTGTGGGACCCGGACAAGCGGATCACAACGGCCATGCGGGAAAAATTCGCCGGTCCCTGCGTGCCGGACCCCTCGGTTCCCATGGCTGGCCGCCATTCAGGAACGATTGCCGGAAATGCCCTCCAAAAAAGCCGAACGGTTTGTGGCCGATTATGAACTGGCAGCCAGTGAGGCCGCCGCCATGAGCCAGGAACGGGATATGGCCGAATTTTTCGAAGCCGCGGTGAAACAGGAAGTGACCCCGCGAAAGGCAGCCACATGGATCATTACACACCTGATGCCGGCTCTTCGGGATCGCAATCAGTCCCTGTGCGAGACACGCCTTACGCCGGAGCGCTTTGCCGGACTGCTGATACTGCTGGACCAGGAACGCGTCAACACCGGGGCGGCCCGGGAAGTACTGATCCGGATGCTGGAAAAAGACGATGCGCCTGATGAGATCGTGGCGACCGGGGGTTTTCAGCAGGTATCGGATGCCGCCGAGCTGGAAAACCTGGTAGAGGCCATCCTGGCGGATCATCCAACGGACGTGGCTGATTTTAAAAATGGAAACGCCAAGGTTTTCGGGTTTCTGATGGGACTGGCCATGAAAGCGTCCCAGGGAAAGGCCAATCCCAAACGATTGAAGGAGATTCTTTCCGAACGGCTGAAAACCATTTAAGTTGAGGAGCCGACGACGCAGCCAACGCGGATGCCGATTGAATGCGAATTGGAATTATCATTTCTCGACTTCCACGGACAGTTTCGACGCCCTGGCCTGCCGGATCAACTGCTTCAGGTCCGCGTTGACTTTTTTGACCCCTTTTGTTTCCGGCGCTTTGGTAAATACGAGTCGGGCCTTGTCATATTGAAGCATGGCTTTTACGGCATCGGCGCCCTGTCGGTCGCCGCATACCGCGTTATACAGATCCCCCTGGTAGAAATAGTAATAACCGGAATCGCCCTTTTCCGGGATAATCTTGAAAATACAAGTTTTTTTGCCGAGAATGATGAGATTGAGAAGGTCGCTGATGGCAATGCGCCCGGTTTTGCCGCCTTTGTTTTTATATATGGCCTTGATGATCATTTCGGCCAGCTTCCCGACCTGCACCGGCTTTTCTATGAAATGAATGATGTCCGGGCTGACCTGGGACTTAAGCTCATCATCTCCGTATGCGGACATGATGATGCAGGGGATATCCGGATACCGCTCCCGAATGAATGCCAGCAGCACCAGGCCGTCCATGACCGGCATTTGGATGTCTGTGACCACCAGTGACACAGAATGTTCGTCCAGCAGGTTCATGGCCTCAAGACCGTCTCCGGCATAAATGGTTTCAAATTTATCCTTGTATTTCGCCAGTCCGCCCTTAAGGGCTATGATGAGCACCTTGCTGTCATCGACAATGAGCACTTTTTTCATTTTTCTCCAATCTCCCCTGATGCGTGTGACGCGAAGACACGGCAATCCTGAGATGCGGAATCGGCCGACTCCCTGATAAAATCCCAGACCACCCTGAAAACCCGGTCGGCGCCGTCACCGTTGACAATGCCGTGACGGGCCTGGTTGAGCATGAGGTACTCCTTCTGCCGGGAACCGAGCAGCTTGAAGATTTTTAGTGATCCGTTGTAATGCACCACCGGGTCGGCATAGGATTGCACGATCAGGGCCGGGATGGCAATACTTGAAATTTTGTCTTCCAGCTGATCCATGAGCCGTTCCAGTTCCATAAGACCGGACAGAGGGTTCCGCACATAATTGATGTGAGGATTTTCAGGTCGGTTCACCGCAAACTCCTTGCGGGCCGACTCGACATTCATCCGTTTCATCAGGCGGTTCCAGAGATTGACCGCCGGAACGAACCGGGCCGAGAAATCGTGAAGTTTGAACGGCGGTGAAACGGCAAACACTCCGGCTATATTCCCGACCCGGGTGCACAGGTCCAGGGCCAGGCCCGCGCCCGCGGAAAACCCGCCGGACAGAATGATCCGGCAGAGGTCCGACATGACGGCGTACCCTTCCTCCACTGATTCCACCCATTCCATGTAACGCCGCCCGGCCAGGTCCTCCGGAGCAGTGCCATGCCCCCGGAGTCGCGGCACATAAACCCAGCAACCCCTGGCCGCGAGATACTCGGCAAGGGCCCGAACTTCCAGCGGGGCAGCCATATACCCGTGCACCAGGACAATGCCGATTTTTCGTGATGCTCCCCGGATCAGAAACGGTGCGCCCACATCTGTCCCCTTGGATTCACCCGCGATGGCATATGCCGCATAATCCTTTTCAAACGTAAACGCGGCATTATTTAGCAGGTATTCCCGGAGGCGATGCTTCACACGGAGACAGGGTTGTATAGCCAGTGCCTCGAGCTGCTCCTGCAATTGCACAAGCGGCTCGATTTCATTGACAATCACCACCGCCGGATGATCGATCCGCACCCGGTGGAATTCCCCTGATTCGGAGAAATCGACCATCTTGACAAATTTATCGCCCTCACGCCGGATGATTTTTTTGTCGATGGCAAAGGATATGAAATTATCGATTTTGCCGTACCGGTCATCGGTCAGCAGATGAATCTGGTTCTGGAGCAGGCTCTCATGACGGTTGATCCCCATTTTCTGAAGATTCAGCGTTGTCGCCAGATATGCGCGCCGCCGCAGGTCCTTTTCATCAATCTCGACAAAAGGATAATACTTCAGCAACGTCGCCAGCAGGTGATCATGGTTGACGGTGGTCATGCCGTAAATATTGGACATGTAACGTTCCATGACTTTTACGGCGGTCTTTCGCATCATGGGTCTGGATGGAATGGGATCATCGAAGTTGATGGGCTTTTGCGATGCGATGTCCTTTTGAACCACCTCGCTTTTCAAATAGGGTGCGATGCGTATGGGACTGCCGAACCGGATGTCCACATCCACGCCGGAAAGGAGCATGGTCCCTTCCGTGATGATTTCCTCGAGCATCCTCTCGGAGAGGTCGGCGATGAACAGTTCGGCCAGGCGGCTTAACGCGTTTTCCCTGGCCCGTATGGGATAATAGGTCACGTTGACTGGAACGATAAAGGTTTCAATATTGAGCACGTTTGCCATCTGGTCGATCTGATAGAGCCCGGCCAGGCGCTCGACCTCTGCGGGAAACGTGTCCCGGATACGGCGAATCCGCTGCCGGTAGAACTCGGTTCGCAGGGCCAGCGTCGCGGTGCCGGTGTGCGGCGGATGCGGGCCTTCCGGGGATGCGATCATAAACCTGCCTTGTGCTTTTCCGGCCGGATCATATACTTTTTTACTCTTGACCATCCGACCTTCCGGAAACACGATCCATGCGGCCTCGCCGGTCAGAAGGGTTTTGACCACCAACCGGTCCCGGTCCGGATTCCGGGTGGAAATCACCCCGAGGCGATTAAAAATCCCCGCAAGCCCGGCATCAAACAGTTCATAATCGGCCAGGTTCCAGAGGGTCAAACCGGTCAGCCGGTGAATCTGGTAGGGAATGAGAAGAGTTTCGATCCTGGTGAAATGGTTGACGGCGAAAATGATGGCGCCTTTAGGGATATTTTCCCTGCCGTAGGTGCGGATTCTTGCCCTGGACAGATCCGATAGGGCTTTGACGGCATACCCCGCCATACGATACGCAAACCGGTCCACAAACGGTTCCTTTATATCAGGAATTTTTCCAAAACAGCCGTCCGACCAGTAAAACGCCGGACCCGATCCGACGCCGAATCGCCTTACCGGGCACGGAGTCACAGGTTACGATTCTTATCTAAATTTCTTATAGGATAAAATCCGACGCAAGTCAATGAAGGTCCAATAACGATTAACGATGCACATCCCCTCCTCTGCCGCCAACAATCTGTTTACACCCGCCACCGGTTCATATAGGATCACTATTATTGATTGTCGCCATTAAATGATTCAACGTAAAAAATCGAATCTGTTCCCTTGCAAAAAAGCGCTTATCGAAGGCATCATTGAATCAAATTCAACGAAAATGTTTGCTCAAGGCGGTCAGGCATGCACGAACTGTCGGTCACTGAAAAAATTCTCGATATCGTCCTCAAACACGCCCGGGTGAACCGGGTCAGCAAAGTCATGTCCGTAACGTTGATCATCGGCGAAATGAGCGACCTTGAAAACGGCTGGATCCAGCATTACTTCGATTACCTGAGCAAGGATACGGTTGCCGCCGGGGCCGTGTTGAAAATCAAAAAAGTGCCCATCGTACTGCAATGCAATCCCTGCGGGAACAGAATTGAAATCCGCAGGGAGGATATCGGCGGCTCCTGCTGTTCCAAGTGCGGGGCAACGGGCGACTTTTCCATCATCTCCGGAAGAGAATACTATATCAAGGAAATGGAGGCGGCATAATGAGCGGCATAAAACTTATCGAGGTCAAAGAAGCGATCCTGTCCGACAATGACGCCGCAGCGGATGACCTGCGAAAAAAACTGTCATCTGAAAAAACCTTTCTGATCAACCTCATGGCCTCTCCCGGCGCCGGCAAGACCAGCCTGCTGCTCAGGACCCTTGCGGCATTGAAACCGGATTTCACAATGGCCGTCATCGAGGCGGACATCGACTCCATGGTGGATGCGGAAAAAATCGCCGCAACCGGCATCCCGAGCGTGCAGTTGCGAACCGGCGGCTTCTGCCATCTGGACGCGGCCATGGTGGCCAAGGGGCTGAAAGCCATTGACACCAAAGCTTCGGATCTGATATTTATTGAAAATATCGGCAACTTAGTCTGTCCGGCGGAATTCGACACCGGGGCTGCCATGGACATCATGATTCTGAGCGTGCCAGAAGGCGATGACAAGCCACTGAAATACCCGCTCATGTTCAGTAAATGCCACGCACTGCTTGTCAACAAGATCGATCTGCTGGCATATTCGGATTTCAATATTGAGCTGTTTAAGCAGCGGGTATACAATCTCAATTCCGGCATCCGGATCTTTGAAGTCTCCTGCCGCAGCGGCGAGGGTATCCCGGAATGGGCCGGGTGGCTGAAACAGTCGGTAAATCGTTTTCTGGGAAAAACTGTTGTCAATAAAAATGCTTGACAATTATTCAAATTTCAAATTTAATATTTTAAAATAATTACATAATCAATGATGCTGGTCGTAAAGGCGGAAAAAACCGTCGCATCCGCAGTCATGGTGTAAAATGACACAAGAAAATGAATATTTTCATTTGGGGATTGATATCGGCGCCACGGAAGATGATTCGTCCGCCCTACCGGACCCTTCCGAACAGAAAGAATCGATCTCCCCGGAAACAGTCGAACAGAATGGAACAGCATCCGAGGAGCCGCCGCAGGACGACGGAGCGGTTTCCGAACCGGATCCTCTGGCAAAGATCAGCGGACAGATCCGGGAACTGGCACTCTCCTTTGAAAGCAAGCTCAAATACGACGCCCACAAGAACAAGATCATCGATGACCTGCACCACGCACTTCAGGACCATCGCCAGGGACTGCTGCAGAAATACCTGCAACGCATTTTCATCGATGTGATCAAAATCGTCGATGATATGCGAAAATTCGCTGCGCACAGCAACCACAACCCGGTCCGGGATGAAACCGCTGAAAAACTTTTAAACTTCATTATCAACACCGCCTCGGATCTGGAAGATCTGTTCGCATGGGAGGGGATTACATCCTATACCTGCGCGGGGGACCGCCTGGACCCCGCCCGGCAGCGAGTGGTGGACAAAATTGAAACCGACGACCCGGAAAGAGACAGGACCATTGCCGCTCGGATACGCCCCGGCTATGAATATAACGGCAAGATCCTGAGGCCCGAAATGGTCAACATCTATCTCTTTCCGAACAACCATATGCCGAACGACAGGAAAATCTGATGGGCACTGTTTCAAAACGAATTTTCGGAATCGATCTTGGTACGACATACTCATCCATCGCCTATGTGGATGAATTCGGCAAGGCGGTCATTGTTCCCAATGCCGAAAACGAGCGTACGACGCCATCGGTGGTTTTTTTCGACGAAAGCAGCATCGTTGTCGGCGATGTGGCCAAGGAAAGCGCCAAACTCTACCCCAATGACGTGGTCAGTTTCGTCAAGCGATCCATGGGCGAACCCAATTTTATTTTCGTCCACAATGCCGAGGAATACCGGGCCGAGGAAATCTCCGCGTATGTCCTGAAAAAACTCGGTCAGGACGCGGAACAGTTCCTGGGAGAAAAAGTCACCGACGTGGTCATCACCTGTCCGGCCTATTTCGGCATCAATGAGCGGGAGGCCACCCGCAAAGCCGGGGAAATCGCGGGTTTCAACGTCAGGCAGATCATCAACGAACCCACGGCCGCGGCCATCGCCTACGGAACACTCGACGCCACGGATGACCGCGTGGTCCTGGTTTATGACCTGGGCGGCGGCACCTTTGACGTGACCATGATCGATATCAAAAAGGATTCGGTGGAAGTCATCTGTACGGGCGGCGACCATCACCTGGGCGGCAAGGACTGGGACGACCGTATTGTCGCTTATCTTGTGGAGATGTTTCAAACGGAAACCGGTATGGATGAAGATATTTTAGATGATCCGGACACATGGCAGGACCTCCAGTTGTCGGCGGAAAAAGCAAAAAAAATATTGAGCCAGCGGCCAAACGCCCCGATCTCCGTCACACATGGGGGGGAAAGGGTCAAAATTACGATGGATCGCGTAAAATTCGAAGAAATCACGGCGGATCTCATCGAGCGCACCATCGAATTCACCCGTCAGATGCTGGAGGATGCAAAGGGGAAGGGATACCGGCATTTCCATGAATTCATCCTGGTGGGCGGCGCATCCCGCATGCCCCAGGTCAAGGAACGGATAGAAAAGGAATTCAAAATCGTCCCGAAAATATTCGACCCGGACGAAGCGGTTGCCAAAGGCGCCGCCATTTACGGCTGGAAACTGACCTTAAACGACGATCTGATCCGGCGTCTTTCCGCCAGATCAAAAAAAACCATCAGCCATGTCGATGATATCTCGAGCATGATCGCGCGCAGGGAACTCAGTGCCGATGACGTGAAGGCAGCCGCCCGCGAGGTGGCCGACCAGACCGGCTATACCCTGCCGAGCGTCGAAAGCGCCATGATGAAGGTGAAAAACGTGACCAGCAAAAGCTTCGGCGTGGTCGCCCACAACACCAGGGACGAGCAGATCGTGTTCAATATCGTCTTGAGAAACACAACGGTTCCCATTTCCCGGCAAAAAAAATTTTATACAGCCATCCCCAACCAGAAATCCGTCCTGATCCGCATCATGGAAAGCGAAACCAAGCTGATCGAGATCCCCGAGGAGCATGCCGTTGAAATCAAGACGGCCATCTTGACGCTCCCGCCGAACCTGCCTGCCGACCTTCCCATTGATATCACCTTCACCCTGAATGAAGAAGGCCGGCTTCACGTTACCGCCCTTGAAACCAGCCAGGCCAGACAGGTGGAAGTGATGTTAGACACCACATCCGTGATCAGCGGCGACGATTTTGACCGGGCCAAGGCCAGGTCCCAGAGCCTGGTCATTCACTGAACCGTTTTCCCCGACTGCCGCCTCTGCTTGCAACAGAGGGCGACTGCCGGCGCTGAAAGGCTTTCTCAAAATTTACCGGTCTCCTGGAAAATCCGATTTAACCCGCCATCACATCCGGTTTTGCACAAACATCCGCTTTATTTTTGTCGACGGTAATGATATGGTGATGCCGATTTCAAACAGATCCCTAAAAATTTTCAGGTGAAAATGGAACGCGACAACTTTTATATCCTTCTTGAACTCAGTGTCGATCCCCCGGAAACCAATGACACGGTCATCTACAATGCCATCCAAAAGAAGAAGGCGGAATGGAGCCGCCTGCGCAACCATCCCACAAAAGGCATCCAGGCACAAAAATACATCAGCATGATCCCGGACATCCAGCGGGTCATGATGAACCAGGAAGTGCGTCACGCCGAAGCTCTTGATGCCGTCGATTTTTTAAAAAAGGGAAAACAGGATAAATATATCGAAATCGACCGGCATATCGATATCCTCATCGGAAAGGGCTACCTTCTGGACGAGGAAATCGCAAAACTCGCAAATATCCACGGAATAGACCCGAAAGACATCAAGGCGCGGATCACTACAAAAAAAACAACGCAGTTTCAAAAGGTTGATCAAACCATCGGTCTGCGCATGGAAAAAGGATACATCACGGAAGCCGAGATCGACAAAATCGCTGCACGCTACGCCTTCACCCCGGAAGAAGTCCGCAAGCGCATCCGCTGTCCGATCGCAAAAGACGACAAGGAAAAGATCGCCAAGCCCCCTCCTCTGGACAAATCCATCGAAAAAGCGATCATTGAAAATCTCAAAGTCGTCCAAAAATCTTCATTGTACGACTTTCTCGATCTCCCGGAAACCGCGGAGCTGGCAATGCTCCAGGAAAGAGCGGCCAGAAAAAAAAAGGACCTGGCCAGCTTCAGCAGAAAAGACGCGAACTTCACCGCCGGAAACATACTGGCCGGTCAATGCCTGACGATTTTCAAGAACAACGAAAGCCGGAACGCCTACGCCATCAGCCTGGCAAAGGCCAAACTCGCATCTCTTCATTCGGATATCGATGTAGCCGCCATCAGCGGCAACATCCGGCTTGAGTATTTCAACATCCTGGTCTCCAAAGGCATGGACTTTGGAATGGACATAGAAGAAGCCGAAGCGTATATCAAGGATTACTGCCGGGAAAAAAATTACAGAGTTGAAATAATCAAGGCAAAAAAACAGCACCGCCCGCTCGGCGCGGTTTCGGCTGCAATCATAGCGCTGGCGGTAGTTATCACCGGCATTTCTTTTTATATTATACAGGAGAAAAAAACCGACACCGCAGAATACCAGGACCTGCTTGCACAGGTTGAAAACCAGCCCGCCCCTGAAAAAAAGATCGCGCTTCTCAAGACCTACGCCGATGCACACAAAAACAGTAATCGGGCAATGGACGCAGAGGCCCGGATCGCCCAAATCAAGCTTCAGATCACAACCCGTGAATTTGACAAGGTTGAAAAGCGCGCCAAAAAATTCATCGAAAATGATGAACTTGAACAGGCCCGCTCCATATACCAGGAATTTCATGATTCCCCAAAACCCGGAGAGGCCCGGCAGCGGGCCGCGGATCAGATCCATCATCTGACCGCGCAGATTGAAAACAGGGATTACGAGCGGATCATGCAGGTCATGACCGCCGGCGAACCGGATGAAAAAATCGCCGCTTTTCAGCAGTATCTGGCGGATCATCCCGCCGGAGCCAACCGGGATCAGGTAAACAAATATATTCAGGACATGAGCGCCGAGTATTTTATCTTTGTCCAGAAACAACTCGATGCGTGCGAAAGAAAGGAAGGCTGGCCCGAATGCATCACGCTCTGCCGGGCGTTCATCACACTCTATGACAACAGCTACGCGGACCAGCTGAAAGCAAAGCTGCCGGTTTACGAGGAGCGGGACCGTTACGACAGAATATTTGAAGGCCTGGTGCAAAAGGCCCGGCAGTTCGACACCGACCATGCCGCGGCCAGGGAGGTCTTCACGGATTTCCTGACCGCCTATCCGAATGCGCCCAACCGGGCAGCCATCGAAGCGGAAATCGCCGGAATCG
>CAYZXZ010000049.1:13178-17429 GCA_964481615.1 uncultured Desulfobacteraceae bacterium
ATAAGATGGCCGCGGCCCATGCGGCGGCGGAAAAAATGGCGGCAATAAGGGATCTGCTGAAAAAAAACGGCCGTTTCACGGAACACCGAGAGGGGGTAGTGATCGACACAAAAACCCGGCTCATGTGGTGCCTCCTGGATGCCCGGGCCATGATTCCGGAAACATGCATAGATTACGAAGCGGCAAAAACCTTTGTTGGAAATCTTTCAACCGGCGGGTACCGCGACTGGCGCCTGCCCACGGCCGCTGAACTGGCCGGAATTTATAAAACCTCTCCGGCCTTCCCCATAAATGCCGACAATGTCTGGTACTGGACGTCCGAATCTTTTACCAGCTATTCAGACGGCTGGCAGGTCAGGGTCAACACCCTGGGCAGAGAAAATCCGGCTGAGTGGGCCTCCCTCCACAGGGACTCCAGGGAATGCGGAAACGTGCGGGCGGTCCGGGGGCCGTAAAACAGGCATCGGCTCACATCACCACCCGGATCTCTTTTCCACCTCCCGGCACAACAGGCTGACCACGGACGACAGAAAGCTGTTTTCACTCAGCGCCCGAACCATCTCCAGTTCCTGACGGTCTCCCTCGGTCGTAATTTTTTCCGCCTCCTCCCGGATGGATCGCATCAGCTCGCCAGGCTCAACAGCGCTGCGGGAAATCCGCGTCAACACCAGACGGATGTTGCTTGACCGGCGGAGGTTCATCATATCCAGACTCTGACGGATCATCTTGCCGTCAATGGTTTCCATTTGCGCCACCACATCCCGGGCCGCTGACAGGAGGTCGGCCGATTTCGGGGGAACGGGTTTCATTTCCACGGACGGTTTTATTTCAACAGCCTGCTCCTGTTTCCGCGGGATCACATCCACCCTCTGCGCCGGCGCCGGCAGCTCCGTTGCCGACACGTCGTCCATGTAGATGGCGCCATGATAAATCACGGACGGATCCAGTTCCACATTCGCCACATATACGAACCGGTCATCCGTATCCTGGGTTTTTTCAAAGGATCCAATCGTCGCCAGACCGCTCAGGCTTATTGCAAGCGGTTCCCGGACCATTGCGATTTCCATCCGCCGTTTTTCCGGGTCCATGTTTTTCGTCTCGATGCTTGCCCAGAAATAATCGGAATCCCTTGTCAAGGCATTGATCTCGATGACATGCCCGGAACCGCATCGCACCTGGAGGCCGTTTTCCAGTTCCACTGTTTCATATCCCTGGTCCTGGAGAAACCGCTTGAGCTTATTCACATTGTCGTTGAGGTCGATCATCCGCTGATCCTGTCGTCTCCGCAGTATCCATGTTACTCGGAATCAATCCCGGCAGGCCATAAATAATAAAAACCGGGCTGACTCAACATGCCCAGGTCCGGAAAGCCCAGGTCGACGAGATGCACGCGCCCCCGGCTCGAAAGGGCTTGGGTATTATAGATATTGTCATCCGGATATTCATCACGGCGATAGACCACCAGACGGCTTTTTTCCGGCAGGCCCGCAAGCCGGCGGGTCCGGTCGACGGCATCGCTCAGATATCCGACCTCATCGACTAAGCCGCGCTCTTTCGCTTCTTCCGCGAGATAGATGCGGGCGGACGAAATATCGGCAAGCTTTTCCGGATCGATCCGCCGGTGTTTTTCCACCAGTTGGAAAAACCGCAACCCGAGCTTGTCGGTAAGATCCTGAAAAATAGCGACTTCGGTTTCCGTGGCCTCCCGGAAGGGAGAGCCCATGTCCTTCTTTTCTCCGGACGTGTTGACCGAAACAGCCACGCCGATTTTATCCATCAGGCCATGCACCTTGGGCCGCAGAAAAATCACGCCGATGGAGCCGGTCACCGAAGTGGGATGGGCAATAATGAGATCCGCCGGCAGGGCCATGTAATACCCGCCGGATGTGGCGATGTTCATCAGCACTGCCGTCACCTTGACGCCGGTCCGCTCCTTGAAGCCCATGATTTCGTGATAGAGAAGATCGCTTGCCGTGACCGAGCCCCCGGGGGAATCGATGGTAAACATCACCGCACGGACGCGGGAATCCTTTTCCGCCAGCCTGAGCTGCGACACGATATCCTGCACCATGCTCGGTTCGGTGCGGAACATCCCTTTGCTGCCATAATCGGAAATAATGCCCTTGACCGGGATCAGGAGAATTTTCTCCCTGCCTTCGCCTTCGAGGGTGAATTCCTGCAGCGGATCCATCGCGTCGGTAAACAGCTTGACATTGGGCGACACGCAACCCGCAGTGAATATGATAAAAATACCGAGTAAAACAAAGACGTTTTTCGTCATATTCTCAATCCTCCCGACAATGTACTAAGGTTGTTTATTTTTCCCCTTGCTTGCCGCAACGCAAACCGCGACCTTCTTTTGTTTGGGATTTCCCATAGAAAACTTACAGAAAGTCCTTGACCGTAAAAATGGCGTGTACCGGAACGCCGAGGGCTTCAATATTCTGCCGACCGTTTTCCTCGCATCGGTCCACCAGGACAATGGCGCAAAGAATGTTCAGACCATGTTCCCTGGCGATTCGGATGGCCTGAATGGTTGACTTGCCGGTGGTTACGACATCTTCCAGAATAATCACCGGGGCGTCGGCGGCCACATCACCCTCGATCTGGAGTTTCATGCCGTGCTCTTTCGGCTCTTTTCTTATGGAAAACGCTTCGATGGGCTTTTTTCTGAGAAAGGAAGTGAACGAAGTAGCAATCGCCACGGGATCAGCGCCCATCGTCAGACCCCCGACAGCTTTGGGCGACAGACCCAATTCCTGAATTTTATCAAAAACCTTTTCGCCGATCAAAAACTGACCTTCGGGGTAATAAGTCACTTTCTTCATATTAAAATAGAAACGGCTCATCTTCCCGGATGACAGCCGGATTGATGGAGTGTCGGTTTGCTTAAATGATCTTTCGATGATCAATTGTTTCAAGGTATCCATATCGTTATATCCCGCATTCAGTTATGTGTGGACTTTTCCCGTAACTTAAAATATTATTAATAATTCAGATCATATGCATGATCAAGTATTTTCTTTGCCTTTATCGGGCCGTATCCAAAAAGTAATTGATCCCAAAGGCTGGTTAAAATATGATGCGTTTATGAAAAAATAAGTCATTATTGTCACGTCATCATGCAAATTAGACCGACTGCTGATTTCACGGCGTTGTGATCAATATCCGGGAAACTGGTTATCGCCTTAAAGGCAATTATTAAAGGAGGTGATGGGTGTCAAAGAGCGTTAGCGGCAAGGGGAAAAGTGGTGAAATTTTCACGACCGGAAATGGTGAAATTTTTCAAGACCGTTGACAAGCCTTTCAAACGAAAAACTGGAGATCATAATGATATATAGATGCTTTTTAAAAATAATACTTGTTGCATTCTTCAGCGTTCTTATTTTCGTAAACATTGCTTTAGCTCAAAACCAAACAGCAGAAGATAAAACGATAATTAATTCTCTTGGCATGGAGTTCGTCTATATCCCCCCGGGCACCTTCATGATGGGAAGCTCGTCAGACGAACCCGGCAGTTACAGTGACGAGACCCGGCACCGGGTGACGCTGAGGGGGTATTATTTCCTGCAGACCACGGAAGTGACTCAGGGGCAGTGGAAGGCGGTTATGGGCTCCAATCCCTCATATTTCAAGAACTGCGGGGACAACTGCCCTGTGGAGCAGGTATCCTGGGACGATGTGCAGGAGTTCATCCGCAAACTGAACCAACGGAAAGATGGCAATGTCTACCGCCTGCCTACCGAGGCCGAGTGGGAGTATGCGGCCCGGGCCGGCTCCACTACGGCCCTGACCAATGGCGGGATCACGCAAACCGGATGCGATCACGATTCTAATCTGGACCTCATTGGGTGGTATTGTGGGAATTCAAATGTCAGTTACAGTGGTTGTTTCGATACAAGCGGCTGGGGTGGAACAAAATGTTCGGGGACGCATCCTGTTGCCCAAAAGCAGCCAAATGCCTGGGGTCTGTATGATATGCACGGCAATGTGTGGGAGTGGTGCGCGGACTGGTATGAAGATTATCCTCCTTCTGCTGTTACTGATCCTACCGGCCCCTCTTCCGGCGACTTCCGGGTGCTGCGTGGCGGCAGTTGGATCAACTATGCCAGGTTCTGCCGTTCCGCCGGTCGTTTTGACTCCGTTCCCAGCCTTCGATACGGCAACAGCGGATTCAGGCTTGCGTGCACTCTAAGTCCGTAAGGCCGTAAGCGGTTAATAAACCGCAGTCGCCTCCGCCCGTTCAATCTG
>CAYZXZ010000050.1:0-314 GCA_964481615.1 uncultured Desulfobacteraceae bacterium
CCGGGACCCTGGCCGCCTTGTAGACGATGATGTCCGATGCCATCAGAACCGGATAGCCGAGAAACCCGAAAGTTGACAGGTCCTTCATCGTCAGGTTCTCCCGCATCTCCTTGTATGTGGGGTTGCGCTCCAGCCAGGAGACCGGGGTTATCATGGAGAGGATCAGGTTCAGTTCGGCGTGCTGGGGAACCTGGCTCTGCTGGAACACCACGCTCTTGGCGGGATCAAGGCCGAAAGCGACCCAGTCCAGAACCATCTCCCGGATGCTGTCCCTGATGCCGGCGGTATCGGCATACTCGGTGGTGAGGGAGTGC
>CAYZXZ010000050.1:324-9685 GCA_964481615.1 uncultured Desulfobacteraceae bacterium
AAAACCGTGCTCTTGTCAGTATCTATTCCGAATGCGAGCCAGTCTAGCACCATCTCATAGGTGCTCTCTACAATCCCCTCGGTATTTTCGTATTCGGTCGTTAAAGAGTGCCAGTCGGCGGCAAAGAAGAAACAGTCGAATTCCTCCTGGAGACTTTTCCAGTTGGCGAGGACACCGTGGAAATGCCCCAGGTGAAGCCTCCCTGTGGGGCGCATGCCGCTGACAATTCTTTTTTTTCCGGTCATTTCCCTTCTCCTTGCCGCAGACAGCGATTGGTTTGCAAATATCAGCCCGGCATCAGGTTCAAGCCCAGCAACAGCTTGATCAACGGGGTTATAAAAAAAGAAAACAAAAGGTCAAGTGATTTTGTAAAGAGCAGCGCCAGCAGGATGACCATGCCGAGGGGCTCGATTCTGACGAATTGGCGCTGTATGTCGGCCGGCAGCAGGGCGGTCACGATCCGGCCGCCGTCTAAGGGCGGAATGGGAATCAGGTTGAAACAGGCCAGAACGATATTGATGATCACGCTGTAAATCAATAACTTCGATAAGACTATAAAGGCGGGTTCCCAGAAGCCGTTCTGCCACAGATGGGCGGTGCACAGCATCAGCCTGAATACGCCCGCCGAAATAAGGGCCAAAAGAAAATTAGTGACCACGCCCGCGGCGGAAACAACAATGGTGCCGGCCCGGAAGGGACGGAGGTTGGCAAAATTGACCGGAACCGGCTTGGCGTATCCAAAAATCATGGGAGACCCGGAAAGTTTCAGGATCAGGGGGAGGATCAGGGAGCCGAAGACATCGAGATGCGGCACCGGGTTCAGGCTGAGTCTTCCCGACCGTTTGGCGGTGGGATCTCCCATGACCAGGGCCGCGTAACCGTGGGCCACCTCGTGGAATGTCACGGCCACGAGCAGGGGAATGATGATGATCAGGATTTCGATGATGTTAAATGACGGCCACATAATGTTTAAGAAAATCGCGTTCGTCCTGCAGGGTTTTGAGTTCGCCGTTGAGCTTGGCATCCATGACTGCCGACAGGATGCGGCCGAACACGGGAGAAGGTGAAAGACCCAGTTCCTGGAGATCTTTTCCGCTTATGGAAAGTCGCGTGTGGCGCAAATCGGTTACAAAAAAGGAGATGGCCTTGACGATTTTTTCATTCGGGGTCAGGGCCATCATGTATAGGATCAACTCGATGCGGAAATCCTTGAGCGTCCGGTAAAGCAGGTGGTTTTGCAGTTTTCCGTTCCTGTGTAGACGCGCGAGGCATTCTTCAGCGGCTCTTCGCTCCCGAATGAAAATTTTCTGGTGTTTGGGCGCGAGTTCAAAGCGGCGGCAGACAACCTCGGCATTTTCCTCGCCCGCGTGCCGGATCAGGATCAGAAAATAGACCGCCCATTTGCGGCAGGTTTCCGTTGCAAACAGTAGATCGTACCAGGCTAAGACCTTTCGCGCGGCATTGAAGTGGGACATCATTTTTCGGGTATATTGGATGGACGGGTCGATAGTCTTGAGCAGGTCGAATTCATTGAGCCGGACCAGAGATGAAACGGGGTTTTCTTCCTCCAGAATATGACGGAGCTCTGCAAACACGCGTTTTCCCGAAAGTCGCTTGAAAAAATCCATTTTCACGGCGTTGTTGATCAGGCTGGATGTGAGTTTGCCGATCTTGAAATCGAATCGCTGCTCAAAGCGGATGGCCCGAAATACCCGGGTGGGATCTTCCACAAAGCTGAGGTTGTGAAGGACCCGGATGATTTTTTCCTTGATATCCCGCTGGGCTCCGAAAAAATCGATGAGTTTTCCGAATTTGGCCGGATTTAGTGAAACGGCCAAAGTATTGATGGTGAAATCCCGTCGGAACAGGTCCAGCTTGATGGAACTCATCTCGACCGTGGGAAGGGCGGCCGGAAAAGAATAATATTCCATTCTTGCGGATGCCACGTCGATTTTGTACCCGTCAGGGAAAATGATCACCGCAGTGCCGAACTTGTCGTAGGCGTTGATCCGGGCATCGGATCGCCGGGCGAATTCCCGGGCAAAGGCAATGCCGTCTCCCTCGATGACAATATCCACGTCTTCGTTATGACGATACAGAAAAAGATCCCGCACGAAACCGCCGATCAGATAGGCTGAAAATCCCATTTCATGGGCAACCTCCCCAACATGCCGCAGCAGCGCGATGACTCGGCCCGACAGGCGTTCTTTCATGAATGCAACGATATTTTTGGTCCGGGGAAGAACGGATTCCTGCAGCGGATCCATGGCCATGGCGGATTTTTCACGCGACTCCTGAACAAGGATATTGAGCAGATCGGTCCGCGTGATCACGCCGATGATCCGGTCATTATCCGTTACCGGCAGGACCCGCTGCTTGTTGTCGATGATTTTTTCCTGGATTTCAGTAATCTCTGCATCCGGGCCGACGGCGGCGATCTCAGTGGTCATATACTCTTTGATGGGGACGTTATCCAGATCATGATAAATGGCTTTTTCAATGACCTGACGGGAAATATAACCCGCAAGACGGTCTTTCCCGTCAATTTCGCGGGTCACTATGAGTGCGTTGATATTGTAGCGGGAGAGCAACTCCCGGGCGTCCCTGCAGGAAATGGTTTCATCGGCGTGGATGGCCGGTGATGTCATGATCTCTTTTGCGCGCTGCTTGATGCTGATATTCCGGTTAAGAATTTCAACCAGTCGCTGCTCGGCCTGGGCCATGGTGTTGTCCCGGATGGTGGCGGCTGCCGCGAAAGCATGGCCGCCGCCTCCCATCTCTCTGGCGATTGCGCCGGCATCCACCAGGGAGGTGTTGCTGCGGGCTGCCAGATAGATTTTGTTTTTCATCAGAGCAAGGGCGAATACCGCGTTTAAATTGTCCATTTTCATCATTTTCTGAACCAGAAACGCCAGATCGTGAATATATTCGTCACAGCTCACGCTGGTGATCACCACGTCCATTCCGTTGATGTTGTGATGCTCGGCCGCGTTGATCATTTCATTGAGAAGATTGATCTGGCGGGGATCCATTTCTTTAGACATCAGGCTGGATATGGTATAGAGATTGGCGCCCTTTGAGACCAGGAACCCGGCGGCGAAAAAATCGCTTTCCGTGGTGGAGGGAAAGGTGAACGCGCCGGTATCCTCGTAAATGCCGAGGCACATGATGGTGGCCTCTTCCGGGGTGATGTCGATGCCCTTTTCCCTTATGATTTCGGTCAGAAGAGTGACGTTGGCTCCCGTGGGCCTAGTGATTTCATAATCCGCGGCAATATCGGTGGGCATGGCCGGGTGGTGATCGTAGAGATGTATTTCCACATCGGGATTTTCAACGACCGCCGCCATGTCTCCGATCCTGCCGGCCTGCTTGGTATCCACAACCACCAGTCTTGTAATTTTTGATATGTCCATATCCCGGATATCGATCATATTAAACAGGTATGCCATGGATTGGACAAAAAAATTCTTTGCGCTTTTTTCATGAAACCCGGGGAAAACTACATGAGATCCGGGATAAAGTTTATGGGCCGCCAGCAGTGATCCCACCGCATCAAAGTCAGCGTTGATGTGCGTGGTAATCACGGTGAGGGTTCGGGTCCCATCGGTATTTGATCGGTTTTCAGTGGTCACGATTTATTCCGTAATGTAACATTTTTGATAAAGCCGTCATTTTTCGTCTTCAGGTAAAATATACCTCGCTGTGCGCGCGACGGGTTCATGAGTGCATCACTGTTAGCAAAAAAAAAGAAATTGGGCAATTAAGTTCATTTGCATCGGGAAATAATTTTGAAGGTTTGACAAAAACTCCCATGCCCCGCTGCGCGGCGCATGATTCATAGACGGCGAACCGGGTACAAAGATATTGAACAAAGAGCATAAAAGGAATTGTTTTATTTCCGATATCATGATAGAAAAACAAAATGTTTCCGTCGTATATTGTCTTGACGCTCTTTTCGGAAATGGTATTATACGTTTGTCACTTATCCGATGAGCCGGAGTTATTTTGATTTGGAACGATTGTGACAGGATTTATATCTGAGCGCACAGCAAAGGGGGGGTATATGCCGGTTTTTCTGTGGGAAGGTCGTGCCAGGGGCGATCAGGTACGAAAAGGGGAAATGGAGGCGGTCTCCGAACAAGAGGTCCGGACCAATCTCACCCGGCAGGGGATCACTCCCGTCAATGTCAAGAAAAAGCCCAAGGATCTTTTCGAGAGTTTGGCTTTTCTGCAGCCAAAGGTTCAGCAGCGGGATATCATCATTTTCTGTCGGCAGTTTTCCACCATGATCGACGCCGGTCTGCCCATCATCCAGTGTCTGGATATTCTCCATTCCCAGCAGGAAAATCTGACATTTAAAAAGATGATCAGAAGCATCAAGGAGTCGGTGGAAAGCGGCCAGACCCTGGCCGAAGCCCTGAAAAAATATCCGGAGCAGTTCGACAATCTCTTTGTCAATATGGTGGCCGCGGGCGAGGCGGGCGGTATCCTCGACGTGATCTTGCGGCGCCTTTCCGCATACCTGGAAAAGGCCGCCAAGCTTAAATCCCAGGTCAAGGGCGCCATGACCTATCCCATCGTGACGCTCGGCATTGCCGTGCTGGTGGTGGCGGTGATCCTGATTTTCGTCATTCCGGTTTTTGAAGAGATGTTTGCGGATTTCGGAGCAGCCCTGCCTGCCCCCACCCAGCTCGTGGTCTCCATGAGCCAGTTCGTCCAGACGAGGATACTGCACATTATCGTTTTCTTTGTCTTGTTGGGTTGGGCCTTCCGGCGGTTCTACCGGACGGAAAAGGGGCGTGCGTTCGTTGATAATACGATGCTCAAGCTCCCGGTCATCGGCATTCTGATCCGCAAGGTCGCGGTGGCCCGTTTTACCCGGACCATGTCGACCATGCTCGCCTCCGGTGTGGCCATTCTGGAGGCGCTTGATATCGTGGCCAAAACCGCCGGCAACAAGACCATCGAAAAAGCCGTCTACACGGTCCGTTCCGGCATTGCAGAAGGCCAGACCATCGCCGATCCCCTGTCTCAGACCGGGGTTTTTCCGTCCATGGTCTGCTCGATGATCGCGGTGGGCGAAGCCACCGGCGCCATTGATACCATGATGGAAAAAATCGCGGATTTTTACGAGGAAGAAGTCGATCAGGCCGTAGAAAATCTCACGGCGCTGATCGAGCCTTTCATGCTTGTGTTTCTGGGGATCACCATCGGCGGCCTTGTGATATCCATGTATCTTCCCGTCTTCAAGCTGGCCGGAGCACTATAACCGGAGATGATCGACCGGGAAAAACGACTCAAAGTCGACCTCTACCGCAAATTAAGATGGCTCCTCTTCTTCCGGGCTCTTTTTGCCGCGGTGCTGTTCGGCTCCTCGATATTTGTCGTCTATCACGAAGGGATTCCTTTTTTCAGCGCGCCGTTGGTTTTTCTTGTTATCGTCGGCGCAGGAATGCTTCTGTTGTCCGGTTTTTACGCATTTGTTCTTCCCCGCGTCAAAAGACTTGTCCGGTTCGGTTATATCCAGCTCAATATCGACATCATCATCGTTTCATTTGTTATTTTACTGACCGGCGGCTTTTCCAGTGTTTTTTCATTCCTTTATCTGGTGGTCATTATTTATGCAAGTATGGTGATATTCCGGCGGGGCGGGATGATCATGGCCATCATCTGCGTCATCCAGTACGGTATATTGGTAGATCTCGAATATTACGGCATTATTCATCCCTTCGGGTTCGAACCCAGGTACATACTGGCTACCTACAGCTGGGAATATGTGATTTACAAGCTGCTGATCACCATTGCAGCGTGTTTTGCCGTCGCCTTCCTGAGCGGGTACCTGTCGGAGCAGGAAAAACGCGCCAGGCTCGATTTGTGGGCCGCGGAAGAACAGATCAAGCGCGTTGAAAAATTGGCGGCCATCGGCGAAATGGCCTCCGGCCTGGCCCATGAGATCAAAAATCCGCTGGCCGCGGTATCCGGTTCCATCCAGGTGCTCAAGGAGGACATCCCGTACGAGCCATACCGGGACAAGTTGATGGATATCGTTATCCGGGAGACGGATCGGATCGGCGCCCTGGTCAATGATTTTCTGCTTTTTGCAAAACCCAGTCCGGGGAGGGTGCAAAACATCGATATCGGAGCCGCGGTTGATGAAATTGTCACTTATTTCGAATCCGACCTGCGTCGCCGCCACCGGAAAATCAGCGTCAACCGGCAGATCGCCCGTAATATTTTCATCAATGCCGACCCGGAGCATGTGCGCCAGGTCCTTTGGAACCTGTTGGTGAACGCGGATGAAGCCATCGAGGGAGAGGGATCGATTCATATCACTGCCGCCTCCCTGGACCGGAAAAGCGTCGGCATCACCGTCACCGACAGCGGGTGCGGCATGACCGACGAAACCGTAAAATCGATATTCGACCCGTTTTTCACCCGAAAGGCCAAGGGAATCGGCCTGGGCCTGGCCATTGTTCAGCGCATTGTATCATCCTGCAACGGCCTGATCGATGTGGTGAGCAGGCCTGGAGAAGGCACTTCATTTACCCTAAAGTTTCCAAGGATTATTCCACACAGGTCCATTGCCTCCTGACTTTTGCGGACGATTGTCGCGATCCCTGGTTTCAAATCCAATCGACATGGGCGACGTTGGGAAGCGGCGTTTGGTTGCGCTTGACAGCCGGGTGCAAATGGGGTAGCAAGCCGGATAACGATATGCGGACTTCTCAGCCGATGCCCGGGTCAAAACGAACGGAATCACGGGCCGGACAACCACAAGGTAAAACGGAAATCACCCATAACGGGTCGGAAATCATATGGAACAGACAACAAACGATATTGTCGCGGCACGAAGGGAAAAGGCGTGCGAACTCCGGGAAGCGGGGGGGGATCCTTATCCGAACGATTTTCGCGTGACGCACTCGGTCGGTGATATTTTAAGCTGCGTCAGTGATTCCGGCGGCACACCGGCGCCTTTGCCGGCGGGTATTGCTTCGGCCGGCCGCATCATGGCCATTAATCGTTTCGGTAAATCCTGCTTTATCCGTTTCAGAGATAGGACCGGGCAGCTTCAGGCCTATATCCGTCACGACAAGGTCGGCGAAGATGCCTATGCCCTGTTTAAAAAAATGGATATCGGCGATTTCATCGGGATCACGGGTGAAATGTTTCAGACCAAAACCGGCGAGTGGACTCTGCTGGCCGATGAAATCCGCATGCTGGCCAAATCGCTTCGGCCGCTGCCCGAGAAATTTCACGGACTCAAAGATCCGGAAAAGCGCTACCGGCAGCGTTATCTTGACATGATCATGAATCCTGGGGTCCGGGATCTTTTTGTAAAGCGCAGCCGGCTGATCCAGGTGATTCGGGATTTCCTGCTGGAACGGGATTTTCTTGAAGTGGAAACCCCCATGATGCAGACGATTCCGGGTGGGGCTGAGGCCAAGCCTTTTAAAACTCATCATAACGCTTTAGGCATGGATCTGTATTTGCGGATTGCGCCGGAACTCTATCTGAAGCGGCTGGTGACCGGCGGGTTTGAACGGGTGTTTGAAATCAACCGGAATTTCAGAAACGAGGGGATATCCACGCAACATAACCCTGAATTCACCATGCTGGAATTCTATCAGGCATACGCCGATTACCGGGATCTCATGGCCCTGACCGAGGAAATGTTTCAGGCGGCGGCACTGGCGGTGACCGGTTCGGTTGACGTGGTTTACCAGGGGAACACCCTGAGCTTTGAAAGCCCCTGGCGTCGGTTAACCATGCATGAGGCATTGGAAACCATCGGCGGTATTGATCCGGCGATCTTACATCACCGGGAAGCACTTCTTGAAGCCGCGGCAACCGCGGGCGTGACCCTTGAAAACAAAGATGAGATCCGGATCATGGGAACCGGAAAAATTCTGACCAAACTGTTTGATGTTCTTGTGGAACCCCGGCTGATCCAGCCGACGTTCATTACCGGCTATCCGGTAGAGGTGTCGCCGCTCTCCAGGCGTAGCAGGATCGATCCAAACTTTACGGACCGTTTTGAACTCTTTATCGCCGGCCGGGAGATCGCCAACGGTTTTTCGGAACTTAATGATCCCGAGGATCAGCGGGACCGTTTTTTGCGGCAACTTGAGAAACGGGCTGCCGGAGATGATGAGTCCCATATGATGGATGAGGATTATATCCGTGCGCTGGAATACGGCATGCCTCCAACGGCCGGCGAAGGTATCGGCATCGACCGTCTGGTCATGCTGTTTACGGATGCCGCCTCTATTCGCGATGTCATCCTGTTCCCCCATATGAAGCCGACGGATAAGACGTAATTCCGATTTGCATTCAAGATGACATCAAGGCGGCAAGGAGGAGGCGGCGCAGGCTTACTGCCAGTAACTCGAGGAGCCTACGACGCAGCCAACACTGATGCCGCTTGACCGCGAATCGGAATAAGGCGTGAAAAAAAGCGCATGCAAGCATCCGGATACGCGTATCCGCCCTGGCGCGGTTATCTTTAATAATATAAGTAGATAAATCTATGTCTTTTGAATATTTTATCGGCGGCCGCTACCTGCGATCCAGGCAGAAGCACGCATTTATCTCCTTTATCACCCTGCTTTCCATGGCGGGCGTGACCGTGGGGGTGATGGCGTTGATCATTGTCATTTCCGTGATGTCGGGCGCTGAATCGTATTTCAAGTCACAGATTCTCGGGGTTGAGGCCCATGTCATCGTCCGGCGTCATGGGGATGATATTTCCGAATACCGTGACATCATCGAAAGGCTTCGGGCGAGAAAAGGCGTCATCTCCGCTGATCCGTTCGTTCACACCCAGGTGATGCTTCGGTCCGCGTCCAACATGTCCGGCGCCGTGCTGCGGGGAATGGATCCGGATGCGGCCGGGTCCGCCGTCAAAGGATATTCCCGGGAGGAATTGAAAAACAGACTTAAAGTAGAAGCAGCGGCTTCGGAGGAAACGGCCGTGCCCGGAATTATCCTGGGCAGGGAGCTTGCCATGAATCTCGGGGTTTCCGAAGGCGCGGCAGTCTATATCATCTCGCCTCGGGGCATGATGTCGCCGGTGGGGCATATCCCGGCCATGAAACGGTTCGAAGTGACGGGTGTTTTCGGGTCCGGTTTTTATGAATACGATGCGACCCTTGCCTATATCCATATAGAGACCGCACAGAAGCTGCTCAGAATGGGTGATGCGGTCACCGGGGTCGGGGTCCGCATCGACGATATCTATCATGCGGACCGGATGTCAAAGGATATTGCCGATACGTTCGGGTTTCCCTACTGGGCCACCGACTGGATGCAGATGAACCGGAATTTTTTTTCCGCCTTAAAACTTGAAAAAAAAGCCATGTTC
>CAYZXZ010000050.1:9695-17299 GCA_964481615.1 uncultured Desulfobacteraceae bacterium
GACCTTAATCATTCTGGTGGCGGCGTTTAATATCGCCAGTTCCCTGATCATGATGGTGCTGAGCAAGACCCGGGATATCGCCATACTCAAGGCCATGGGCGCCACGGACCGGAGCATCCGCAGAATTTTCGTGTTCAAAGGGCTTGTCATCGGCTTGGTCGGCACCATGCTGGGGGTGGCGCTCGGTATTCTCGGATGTTATGTCCTCAAAAACTACAAGTTCATCGAACTGCCGGGCGATGTTTATTATTTCACCACCCTGCCGGTTCAGCTGCGATATCCGGATGTTCTGGTCATCGTCGTCGCCGCGGTGGGGATCTGTTTTTTTTCAACGCTTTATCCGGCTTACAAAGCGTCGCGTCTTGACCCGGTGGAGGCCCTGCGGTATGGGTAGTGCTGTCAATCAAAAGGATCGCACATCCGATGCCTCGTCGGCCATGAGCGGATCCGGCGGTCTGATAAGCCTGACGGATATCTGTAAGACCTACCGCAACAACGGGGTGGCCATTGATGTATTAAAGGATCTTTCCTTTGATATTGCCGCAGGCGAGACCATCGCCGTGGTCGGAGAGTCCGGAATCGGAAAATCGACGTTTCTTCACGTGCTCGGAACCTTGGACCGGCCCGACAGCGGGTGCCTTCTTTACAGGGGCGAGGATGTCTATGCATACGATGCCGAGACCCTGGCCCGGTTCCGGAATAAAACCATCGGGTTCGTGTTTCAGTTCCATTATCTGCTGGCGGAATTTTCGGCCCTTGAAAACGTGATGATGCCCGGTCTGATCCGTGGAGACCGGAGGACGGATATCCTGGAAAAAGCCGAAAGCATTCTGGTGCGAGTCGGGCTCAAGCACCGGATCCGCCACCGGGTAAATCAGCTTTCCGGCGGTGAACAGCAGCGGGTCGCCCTTGCCCGGGCCCTGGTGCTCAACCCCGACATCCTGCTCGCCGATGAACCGACGGGAAATCTGGATCAGAAAAACAGCGGCCAGATCCACGATCTGCTGCTTACGTTGAATCAGGAATTCAACATGACGATCGTGACCGTGACGCACAACATGAAGCTCGCCGGATATATGCAGCGCACCATGACGATGATTGATGGAAAACTTGAAGAACTGGAAAAGGTGTAATCGATTCATGCGGTTATATATCTATGCGATGCTCTGCTGTCTGACCTTCTGTTGTATGGCAACGGTCATACCGGCGGAAATGGCGGTAACGGTCAAGGAGATCCGTGTGACGGGCAACCAGCGGATCGAGGCGGACGCCATCATACGGGCTGTGGAAACGCGTCCCGGCGGCATCTATGACGAGACCCGGTTGTCAAAGGACATAGAAGCCATTTACAATATGGGCTATTTTGATGATATCCGGGTTGAAATCGTATCAGAGGCGGACGGAAATATCGTCATTTTCGATGTGCGGGAAAAGTCGACCATCCGGGAAATCGAATTTACGGGGAACAGTGCCATAGACAATGAAAAGATGAACGAGAACATCGACATCAGTACGGGGTCCATTCTCAATATTTTCCGGATACAGCGGAATATAAGGATCATTGAAGCCCTCTACCGCGAGAAAAATTACCATAACGTCAAAGTGAGTTATGCGATTCATCCCCTGGAACATAACCAGGCGAATCTTGAATTTATCATCGAAGAGGGCGAAAAGGTCCAGATCAAAGAGATCCGTTTCGACGGCAATCATGCCTATTCATCGGAGGCGCTCATGGATATGATGAATACTTCCGAAAAGGGTTTTTTTTCATGGCTGACCTCTTCCGGCGAACTCGACCATGATAAGCTGGCCCAGGATGTGATGACGCTGATGGCTTATTATCATAACAACGGATACGCCGATGCCAGGATCGGCGAGCCGGAAATCGAATTTAAGGATGAATGGATTTATATTCTCATCAAGATTGATGAAGGCGATCAGTACCGGATGGGCGCGGTGGATGTCGCCGGGGATTTTATCGCGGACAGGGAAACGCTGATGGCCGATCTTGAATCCGCGAAAGAAGCCTATTACAACCGGGACAAGATCCGCCAGGACGTGGTGACGCTGACGGATATCTATGCGGATAAGGGTTATGCCAGGGCCGATGTCGTTCCGGAAATCCGAAAAGACCCGGAAGCCGCCGCTATTGATATCGTGTTTCACATTGAGCAAAATCAACCGGTCTATTTTGAAAGAATTAACATCACCGGTAATTCCAAGACCCATGACAAGGTCATCCGGCGGGAACTTGATGTTTATGAGCATGAGCTGTTTAGGAGCAACCGCCTGAAGCGGAGCATCCAGAACCTGCACCGGCTCGATTTCTTTGAGGATGTCAATGTTAAAACTCACCGGGGGAGGGCGGACGATCAAATGATCCTGCAGCTCGACGTCGCGGAAAAACCAACGGGCACATTTACCTTCGGCGGCGGGTACAGCGGGGTAGACAAACTCTATATCATGGCTTCGGTTGCCGAAAGGAACCTGTTTGGTAGGGGACAGTTCCTGGAATTCCGGGCACAGGCCGGCGGCACATCGCAGCAGTTTTCACTCAGCTTTGTCGAGCCGTGGTTGTTTGACATTCCGCTTTCCGCAGGGGTGGACGCCTATAAATGGCATAGGGAATATGATGAGTATGACCGGGACAGCACCGGCGGCGGTTTGCGCTTCGGGTATCCGGTTTTTGATTATACCAGGGGGTATATCCGGTATGCATACGATGTCAGCGACATCGATAATGTTTCAACAGAGTACTCTTCCTATATCTTTTCCGGCACGAACATAGAGAGCAGCGTGTCGCTGAGCCTAGTCTATGATTCGAAGAACCGGGAATTCAATCCGTCGGATGGGTCGATCCACAAGGCCACCGTTCAATATGCCGGTCTTGGGGGAAATATCGGCTTCACCAAGTTCACCGCTGAGACCGGCTGGTATTTCCCGCTGTTCTGGAGTACGGTGTTTTTCGCACATGGAGAGACCGGGTATGTGGTCCGGCACTCCGGAAAGGATCTGCCCGATTATGATCGGTTCCATCTGGGCGGGATCAATTCGCTAAGAGGTTTTGACTGGCGGGAGGTCAGCCCGGTCAACGAAGACGGTATCCAGATCGGCGGGGACCGTTATGTTCAATTCAACCTGGAATATATTTTTCCCATCATCAAGGATGCCGGTTTCATGGGTCTGTTCTTTTATGATGCCGGCAACGCATATGAAGGCGGTCCCATCGATTTTGAAGAATTGCGGGAAAGCGCTGGATTTGGTATCCGCTGGTATTCACCCATGGGGCCCCTGCGGCTGGAGAGAGGGTACATTCTCGATCGCAAGCCGGGGGAAGGTTCGGGCCGCTGGGAATTTTCCATCGGCGGGTTTTTTTAATGAATTTGATAAGGGGGGTATCATGAAAATTCGTCATTTCGGTTTTGCGGTGGCTGTCTTCATTATCGTCGCTTGCGCCATGCCGGTTTTTGCGGCGGACATCGCAAAAATCGGCGTGGTCGATTTCCAGCGGGTACTGCTGGAATCGGCGGCCGGAAAGGAGGTTCAGGAAACAATACAGACCCGGGGCCGCCAGATGGAGGCCGATCTCAAGCAGAAGGGTGCTGATCTCGAACAGATGACCGAGCAGTTCAACCGGGACGCCATGGTCATGAGCCGCGACAAACGGGAGGAGAAACAGCGGGAGATGGAGATCAAACGTTACGACTTCCAGTCGTTGCAGAAAAAATATCAGTCCGAAATCCGGGAGTTTGAAAACCGGATGATCGAAAAGCTCAAGACCGAGATATTTAAAATCACCGAGGATCTCGGGCAGAAGGAGGGGTATCTGCTGATCATCGAGCAGGGCGCGGTCGTTTATTCTCCTGCAGCCATCGACATCACGGATAACGTGATTGAAGCATACAACAAGGCGTTTCCCGGCTCGAGTCAATAAGTGCAATAATATCAAGCATGTTCTTTAAACCGATACCGTGAAATAAAAGCAGGATCTGATGGAAATTACACTGGCCGGCCTGCTGGCCCATATCGACGGCGACATCATCGGCGATCCCCTGCGAAAGATCCGCGGCGCGGCCCCGTTTGACGCCGCCGCGAAAGACGATATCACGTTTGCCGATTCTCCCAGAATACTTAAACGGATTGATGAAACCGGAGCCGGGGCCGTCATCGTGCCCCACGGTTTTACGGCCCGGACCGGCATCAATCTTGTTCAAACAGGCAATCCCAGGCTTGCCTTCGCCCGGGTCATGCCGCTCTTTTTTCCTGCGACTGCGACTGTCCCCGGCATTGCTCCAAACGCGGTCATCGGGAGCCATGTCCGGATCGGCAAGGATGTTTCCATCGGGGCGTTTGCAGTTATCGGCGATAATGGAATCATCGGGGAACGGAGCAGAATCCATCCGGGCGTGGTCATCGGCGACGGGGTGCACATCGGAAATGATACCGAGATTTATCCGAATGTCACCATATTGAACAGTTGCCGGATCGGCAGTCGGGTGATCATTGCTTCCGGCACGGTGATCGGCAGCGACGGGTTCGGGTTTGTCGCCGACGGCGACAAACATGTTAAAATTCCCCAGGTAGGCATTGTCGTGATCGATGATGACGTTGAGATCGGGGCCTGCAACACCATCGATCGGGCCACGTTCGGAAAAACCTGGATCCGGCGGGGCGTTAAAACCGATAATCACGTGCACATCGCGCATAATGTGGTTGTCGGCGAGAATTCCCTGATCGTGGCCCAGGTGGGCATCGCGGGCAGCACATCCATCGGCAGAAATGTCATCCTGGCCGGCCAGGCCGGAATCGGCGGGCATCTCACTATCGGCGATCGCGTAACCGTGGGTCCTCAGGCCGGGGTGGCACGATCGCTTGCGGCCGGCGTCGTGGTCTCGGGAACCCCGGAAATGCCACACCCCCTGTGGCTCCGGGTGCAGCAGATCATTCCCCGCCTGCCGGAACTCAAAAAGCGGATCACCGACCTTGAAAAACGGCTGGAGCAGATGGCATCCAATGGTAGTTTTTAGCGCGGGATTGAAAAAGCATAAACCATAAAACGGATAACAGGTTCCGTATGACAGAAGCCTTTGGCATCGAGCGGATTTTGCAACTGCTGCCGCACCGGTATCCTTTTCTCCTGGTGGACCGGGTCATAGAAGTGTCGCCGGGGGAAAAACTGGCAGCCCTGAAAAATGTCTCCATCAACGAGCCGTTTTTTCCGGGTCATTTTCCGGGCAAGCCCATTATGCCCGGGGTTCTGATATTGGAAGGCATGGTGCAGGCGGCCGGTCTTCTTCTGGGTGAAACCCTTCCCGCCGAAATGCGCGGCCGAATTTGTTTTACCGGCATCGACAAGGCCCGGTTCCGGATACCGGTGGTGCCGGGGGATCAGTTGCGATATGATGTCAGGATTAAAAAACAGCGGTCAAACATGATTAAAATGATTGCAGAGGCTTCCGTGAACACCCGACGTGTTGCGGAAGCGGAATTGATGGTATTGATCGGAGGCGCAAAATGATTCATCCCACCGCAATTATCGATCCCAAGGCTGAAATTGATGATAATGTGACCGTAGGGCCATATTCCATCATTATGGGCGATGTGCGCATCGGGGCCGGCACCATTGTCGGCTCTCATGTATTTATTGACGCGTATGTTGAGATCGGCGCGAATTGTCGGATTTTTCAGTATGCGTCTGTTGGAACGGCCCCCCAGTCCATCAAATACAAGGGCGAGGAAACATGGTTGAAAATCGGCAAGAATTCCATCATCCGGGAGTTTGCCACGTTGAATCGGGGAACGGTTTTTGGAGGCGGCGTCACCGAGGTGGGAGAGGAAAATTTTCTGATGGCCTATGCCCACGTGGCACATGACTGCCGCACCGGCAGGGGGGTGATCATGGCCAACAATGCTACCCTTGCCGGCCATGTGATCATTGGTGATTATGTGACGGTAGGCGGGCTGGTGGCCATTCACCAGTTCGTTCGCATCGGGGATTACGCGTTTATCGGCGGGAAATCGGCTCTTGTCAAGGACATCCCCCCCTATGTGATTGCCGCGGGCGACCGGGCCACCCTTCACGGCATCAACAAGGTCGGCCTGCAGCGCCGGGGTTTCTCCCCGGAGGCGGTATCGCAGCTCAAAAAGGCCTACCGGATTATTTTCCGCATTGGGCTCACGGTCAAGGAAGCGGTGGAGCGGGTCATCGCAGAGGTCGAAAATACCCCCGAGGTGCTGGCGCTGGTGGATTTCATCAAAAGCACCCAGCGCGGCGTGACACGATAAATCCGCAACAGTCATTGGTGGACGGACCGGATGGCAACAGATAAACGGATCGGACTGATCGCCGGAAGTGGTCGTTTTCCGGTTCTTTTTGCCGAAAAGGCCGCACAAAAGGGATACAGCGTCTATGCCGTGGGCTATCACGGCGAAACCGCCCCGGAACTGGCCGACCATGTCGCCGCTGTTGAAAACCTGTATATCGGCCAGATCAAACGGCTGCTGAATTTTTTTAAAAAAAACCGGATTGCCGAAGTGGTGATGGCCGGCGCCATTGCAAAAACCGGTGCAATCAGTCAAATCCGGCCGGATATCAAAGCCATCGCCCTGATCGCGGGCATGCGGCACGACACCCATGACGACCGGGTATTGCGGGCCTTTGCCGGTCTGCTGGAAAAAGAGGGGATAGAAGTCCGCGCATCGACGTTCCTGCTTCCGGAACTGCTGGCTGAGACCGGCTGCTGGACCCGGCGGAAACCACGGAAAGAAGAGATCCCCGATATGATACTGGGATTTACCACCGCCAGAGCCATCGGCCATCTCGATATCGGCCAGTGCGTGGTGGTGTCCGGCGGTTCCGTGCTGGCGGTGGAGGCCATTGACGGCACGGACAGCACGATTCTGCGGGGAGGGCGACTGAGTAAAAACAGCGCCGTGGTGGCCAAGGTCTGTAAACCCATCCAGGATTTTCGGTTCGATGTGCCTGCGGTGGGTGCCCAAACCGTCCGGACCATGCATGAAGCCGGCGCAACGGTTCTGGTCATCGAAGCCGGTCGATCCCTGGTTTTCGACAGGGAAGAGATGATCAATCTTGCCGACCGGTGGGGCATCACCGTCATGGCGATAAACGAGGCGTCGGACCTGGAAAAACAACGATGAAAATAGCCACGGAAAGAGCAAAATCGGAATTCCGACCATATGAATAGGGGCGGGTAATAGGGGAGCGCGGAATGAAAAAAATTCGGGCCGGAGTGGTGGGTGTCGGCTATCTGGGGAAATTTCATGCGGAAAAGTATTCCCGCATGGAAGACGTGGAACTGGTCGGCGTCGTTGATCCAGACCGGGACCAGGCCGATGCCGTGGCAAAGAATGTCGGCGCCGCGGCGTTTTACGATATGGCGGATCTGTTCGGCAAGGTGGATGCGGTCAGCGTTGCGGCCCCGACACCCCTGCATCATGAAATCGGTAGAGCGTTTCTTGAGCGCGGCATTGATGTGCTAATGGAAAAACCGATTACCCGGACGGTGGAGGAGGCCGATGATCTCATCAATATCGCCGAAAAAAAGAGCCTGATACTCCAGGCTGGGCACCTGGAACGGTTCAAT
>CAYZXZ010000051.1:0-17276 GCA_964481615.1 uncultured Desulfobacteraceae bacterium
CCATTTGCCTGTTTTGCCTTGCGCTGACAGCGGGTCCGGCGGCCTCACTGACGCCCATGGATGACGCAGAACTCGACGATGTGCGGGGCCGTTCAGGCATCGCCGTGGCAATAGATGATCTCAAGGTCTATTTTTTTGATGACGGGATCGTTTTTGAGGATACAGATTCAGCAGACAACAACCAGCTCGGTCTGTTTGACGTGATGGTCGAAATCAACCGGTTTCACACGAATCTGGGCGTCACCCTGCGGGTTTACGAGAACCAGTGGGATTATACAATGATCGCGCTGGAGGCGCTCCGGTTCGAGGGACTCGACATGCCGGCCCTGGAAGTCAATGTGGGCGCTGATGTGATGAATTTTGCCTTCTACGATGCAACCGCGGACGTCGTATCGGATCTCGGCAGCCTTCATGTCGCCGGATTTTCGCCCAGCGAGTTCGCGCTGTACGCAGCGCCCCTTGCCACCATGCAGCACGACGCCGTCTCCGGTGTTGGATTCCAGTTGGAAACCCGTCTGGAAATAGAGGAATTCAGGTGGGTATACAACCAAGACGCGGATGAGCTGCGTTTTGCCGGAATTCATTTGACCGGTTCATTTAATCCGGCCGGCAATGATTACACGGATCCAGCCACCTGGACCCCTGAGGGGAGGTTCTCCATCGGCCGGATGGACCCCAGGGACGAGGCCTTTGGCCCGTTCACTCCTGCGCCGGCCACGATTCTCGTGATGGAAGACGCGTCCCATCCCGACAACTGGGCCAAACTTGTGATTCTGCTTCCCGATATCCAGGGGAGCATGCGCATCGCGGAAACAGAGCTGGGAGGAAAGAATTTTGGGCCCGTGATCGCGGACGGGTTTCGCGCGCACCACTTGCAGGTGGAACTGGTCCCCTGGTGATGATAAATCATGGCCCCGCCCCGATTCCTTCCCATTTTTCTTGGATTACATAAAAAATTAACCCGATTATAAATAGATTTATAGGATGTTCATGCACGGTAAAGCGGTTTTTTTCGGTTTGGTTCGTCTTGCGGCAACGGCTCTTGCGGCCGCGGCCCTTTTTGCGACGCCGGCTTTTTGCGACGCCGGCGGAGAGATTTTTTTCAAGGAGAATATCGAGCGCATTGTAAAAATACCGGAAAACGGAATCATTGTAAATGAATCCGTAATGCCATGCCCCTATACCGGAAAAGTGGCCTATGTATATGAAGACGCCAACGGATTTAAAGTCTGCATGAACAACGCGTGCGGGCCGCATGTTGAGGCGGTGGCCAGGGGTATGCCCGTGGTCAGCCCGGACCGCAATTACTGGGCCGCTGTTGTTAAAAAGGATGGCAAATCCTGCGTGATGTTAAATGGCAATGCGGGCCGGGGATACGACAAGGTGGCGGCCCTGAGGTTCAGTCCGGATTCCATGAAGGTGGCCTACATCGCCGCGGAGGGGGACGCGTTTTTTGTCTGTATTAACCAGGACCGGCATCCGTCCTTTTCTCTTATCGATCCTGAACAGGGAATTGTGTTCACCAATGATTCCAAGCATCTGGCCTATGTGGCCCGCAAGGATAAAAATGAATGGTGCGTGGTGAAAGACGGTGCGCCCGGCTCGGCATGGGAGGAAATAAAGTATGTAACCTTCAGCCCGGACGGAACACGGCTGGCATACGCGGCCAGGAAAAACGATCAGTGGCACGTTGTGGAAGGGGAGAGCATAAGCCCCGGATACCATGTGATCCAGCGGGTGATTTTCAGCCCGGATTCCATGTCCCTGGTCTATATCGCCCGTTCAAAAGACGGGGCTTTTGTGGTCGTAAACGGCAAAAAACAGGGGATTTTCGAGAGGGTTTTAGGCGAGCCGGTTTTTTCCCCCGCTGGAGATCGCCTGGCATACTCAATACTTGAAAAAACAACACTTGGAACAAGCCGCATGCGGCTGGTGATGGACGGCAAACCCGGGAACCCTTACGACACTATCGGCGCCTACCTTTTTTCCGTGGACGGAAAGCAGTTCTGCTACTTGGCCAGCAACGGGGAGGAGAGACAAATGGTCGTGCACGGGGATGAGGAGCATGACATCCATGATGCGGTGGGCATTCCCAGTTTCGACCCTTCCGGCCGCCATCTGGCATACGCTGCGAAAGACGGCGAAAAATGGCATATTGTGAAAGACCGGAAAAAGGGGCCGGCCTTTGACATGGTTACACGCCCGATTTTTGGCATCCCGGGGGGTCGCATGGCGTACCTGGCCACGGAGCAAAATTTGTTTGCGGTGGTGGCCGACGGCGTCGTTCTCGGCAAATACCTGTGGGCGGGCGAACTGGTGTTCAGTCCCGACGGCGGGCGCCTGGTATACGGCGCCGCGCGCGCCGGAGAATCCATGCCGATGGAATCTTTTCTGGTGATCAACGGGCGTGAAGGCAGCGAACGATTTTTCAATTTTTTAACGGGAGCCCCTCTGGTGTTTACGGACCATCAGACCGTTGCGGGGATCGTTTTGCGGGAGGACCCCAGGGAATTCTGGTGGATACGGGCAACCATCAGTGAAAGAAAAGAAAAAAACTGACGGGTAAGGGATAAAGGGGGAGTCACGCATGCATATACTCGTCTTATTCGTGATCCTGACCAGCATGTTCGCGAGCATGGGAAAGCTTCATGAGCCGCCGGACGGGCATCAATATGTGGTGGACCCCGTGCAGAAGGTGTTGATCAGCACGGACGTGGAGTCCGGGGAAGCCTTGCAGGGCCGGAACATCTTGCGGCAGAAGTATGATTACAGTTGCGGGTCCGCGGCCCTTGCCACCCTGCTCAACTATCACCTGGGGGAGGATTTGACGGAGATGCAGGTGATCCATGGGCTCATGAAGTACGGAAACCCAGAAAGCATCCGGGAGCGCAGAGCCTTTTCCCTTCTGGACATGAAGCGTTTCGTGGACGCGCTCGGTTACCGGGGAGGGGGATACCGGGCGGAAATGAAAAATCTCATGGAACTCGACGTGCCGGTCATTGTTCCCATTGAAGTCGGGGGGTACAAGCATTTCGTTGTTTTCCAGGGTATCCATGACAACCGGGTGTTTCTGGCGGATCCATGGCTCGGTCATACCACTTATCCGGTGGGCGTTTTCGAGGATATGTGGCCCCAGAAGGTGCTTTTCATGGCCGAGTCCGGAGGCAGGCCGACACGGAATCTTCTTTCCCTTTCCATGGAGGACATGCGATATATTGACGAGGAGATGGTCGAGCGGATCCTTTTTCCGCCGCAACCGCTGCACACGGAATTCAGCCCGGAAAGGGAAGCGTACAGGAATCTTGATTTCGATGCAGAGATTTATCAGAGGTGATCGGTGATCAGTGAGGGGATAGTACAGGGCGGGCAGGCGGCGCTGCGCCACCCGGTGGTGTTGAAAGATTACGCTTGCAATGTCCTTGTAAATGTGCGATGATCCGAAAGTCATATTCGGGAATTCGGCATAAACCGCTGACACACTCGGGACTGTAATAAAGGAATACGCCGTGTCCAAATGCATTATACCCTTGTTCCTGATAGGTTTTTTGGTTGGAGGGATGATCGCGGTCATTCCCGGTTCGGCCGGAGCCCAGGGGCCTGTGATCGCCGGGGCGTACGGTACCGCCTCAGCGGAAGAGACCCCGGCGCCCTTATTTCTTGCACTGGATCCCGGCGGGTCGGCGGTCTCCGTTCCGGATGACGCCGGGGGGGGCATGCCGGGCGCACAGGGGAAAGAGACGGTTTGGGGCGTGAATCCGGCGGCCGGGGCGGAAGCGCCGGGCCTCCCTGTTGACATACCGCCGGACCAGGAGTCGCTGTATCGGGAAGTCCGGGAATTGCGGAATGTTGTGGATCGGCTCCGGATGGAGGCCGATGTCCGGGAGCAGCTTCGCGTTACGGCTGAAGAGCAAAGGGACAAGGAAGCTGAAATTCTCGAAGCCGCGGGCCGGGAATATTCGCTTAGACCGGTCTGGGTCTTTGACATGGACCTCAATGTTCAGTATTCCTATAACTCCTATGATATTATCCGGTCGATTGATATGAAGGAGGGGAAAAATCTCGAGTACCATTCCGATCACACCCTCACCAACAGCCTGTCGCTGGGATCCGGCATTCGCGACAATCTTTCTCTGGGCGCAACCGTGCCGTTTGTTTATAAGTACGACAAGGTTGACACAAGCCAGTCCATGAGCACCACCAGCCTGGGTGACATATCTCTTAACCTCCAGTACCAGCCGTTAAAGTCCGGGGGCAGGTATCCGGCTCCCATCTTTTCCGTCAACTACACCCTGCCCACCGGAGAGGGGATGTTTGATATCAACCCCGCAACCGAACTTGCCACCGGCTCCGGGCTTTACAATGTTTCCGGAGGGGTTTCCGTTTCCCAGCCGTTTGACCCGGTGAACGCGTTTGCCAGCATCAGTTACTCCAAGTCCATGAGGAAAACCCGTATCAACCAGCTAAGGCCCGGCGCGCCGGGCCTGCTGGATGAGGTTTCTCCCGGAGCATCCATAGACGGAAGCCTCGGGTTCGGTTATGCCATATCCTACCGGATGTCTTTGACCTTAAGTTTATCGTATAGCTACGGTTTTTCCACCGATTATTACTGGTTGAAAGAGCGCAATGACGGCAGCGATACCATGGAATCCTTGAAAACAGCGTCCGGTGATCGGGCTTCTGCTTCCTTAAGCATCGGTACGGCATGGCGGGTCACGCCCGGCCGCACGGTCATTGTGAACATCGGCAAGGGGCTTACCACGGCGAATCCGGGTTTCAGCCTGTCCGTTCGCATGCCCGTCTCGTTTGACAGGCGATAACGGCGCAAATGAGTCTTTGGCAGGCGGCAAAATGGCGGAAAAGGCGTTGACCGAACCTATGTATATAGTTATTTCCCACCACCGCCGCATGCAAAAAATGCCTTTTGGCGCCGGGATTGCTTTTGCGGCGCAAGGACTGTTCTTTTTGCTGATGGTGGCATTCCTGATCTGCCCCGCGCCGGCGTCGGCGACATTTATCGAGCAGATGGCCGTCGACACCCGGGCCATTGCCATGGCCAATACCTGCACCGCCCGCCCTCCGGGGCACATGTCGATCCATTACAACCCGGCCGGCCTTTCCAAGATCAAAGAAGGATCGTGGTGGCACCAGGGAGTGGTTCTGCCGCAGGTATTCAAGACCACGACATTCTATGGGAACGAGGATTTTCCCGGCTGGCTGCAGTCGGAGAAGTGGAACCATCACGCGGACCCGATTTACGCGGGCCAGGGCTATGGCGAGATGAAGGCTGTAGGCAAAGCCAAAAGCGGCGTGATGTACCTTCCTTTGCTCAACAAGACCATTGATTTTGCCATTTCGCCCAGGACCTGTCTGGCCCACAAGGGGGAAGGGTCCCGGTGGACCTTTGCCACGGGCATGTACACGCCGTACGCCACCGGCGCCAACCACAGCAGGACAGGCGATCCCACCCGGTTCGGCAGCCGGCGGGCGGTCCAGCAGCACCTGATCTACCAGCACCCAACGGCAAGCTACCAGGTGACGTCGGAACTTTCCATCGGCGTCGGCGTGGGGGCCGGGCAGACCGCCCAGGTGGCCGAAGTCCGCCTGCGCAGCCCCAACGACCTGACGGCCCTGACACGGGAACTCGGTCAGGCCACCAAAGGCATGGCCATTCCTCCCTGGACGTATCTCTATTACAAAGACCCCCTATACGGCGGCGGGATCCATCCCTGGGAGGAGGTTGCGGGGCTGAAAATCGGATTGCGCAATGATTTCACCCCCAGCTACAAGATGGGCATGCTTTACGAACCCTATAGCTGGCTGGGCTTCGGGACGGTTTACCAGAGTGAAATCGTGGCAAAGATGCACGGCAGATATGAAATCGAATACGGCCAGGACTTTCAGAACATGGTGGAATACTACGGCTCCGGCCCGTGGGGGGTCCGCAACACATCCATAATATTGGATCTGCCCATCAATCCCACGCGTTATCAGAGAGGCATCCTCACCACGACGGTCAAATTTCCCCGGCGGATTCAAAGTGGCGTTCGGGTCAGCCCAAGCGAGCGCCTTCATTTGATGTTTGACCTCAAGTGGTCCGAGTGGTCCATCCGGGATCAGGATGTGATGAGGATGGACCAGGACATACAGTTGTTGCAGGTGGCCAAGCTGTCAGGGCATAAATACGGAAACCGGACACTGGTATCGGACCGGTTTATGCGCGACACCATAGACTGGGGGATTGCCATGGAGTACAACCTCTCGGAAAAGCTCGATCTGTACGCGGGATATGAATTCCGGAGAACATCGGTCAGAAGGAGATACATGGACCTGACCACGCCGATTCCGAATCTGCACTTTTTCGGCTGCGGGGCCAGCCGTCATTTGGACAACGGCGGCCGGCTTGATTTTGCCCTGGCATTTATTACCGGCACGGGCAGACTCGGGCCGGAGCAAAGCACGAGACTGACGTCCACCAATTATTTCGTAGATGGGACCAACATGTTCGCCGCCCAGTACTGGAAGGGGGACCTGGATATCATCCTGATGTCCGTTGGTTTTGTCGTTCCATTTGAATCTTACAAGGAATACCAGAAAGGCAACAGGGAAAAAATCGGCAAACGGATCCGTTTTCTCAACCCCTTCAAGCGGGTGCATGAAGAATGATGGCAGGCACACGGTCATTGTCTTCCTCGCAGCCGCCATGCACAACCGCCAACCCGGGTTTCGCAGTCCAGCGGTTATCCAGGTCGCGGTGTATCCCGGTCGTGCAGGTATTGCAGGCAGACCCGGTTGAACTCTTCCGGTTTCTCGATATTGCACAAGTGGCCGGCGTTCTCAACGATATGCAGGATCGCGTTGGGGTCCTTTTTTGTCCAGTTGACGATCTGCTTTAAAAACAGGTGATCCTGGTTTCCCGAGATAAACAGCTTTGGGGTTTCAAACAAAACCGGCCGTTGCAATTCCAACTGGTACATGGGAAACTGCATCAGGAGCTTATACCATTTCCGGAATTCTTTGCCGCCGAGTTTGTAGGCTTCGCGCACAAAGATGCCCCGGCTCCGGGTATGGTTTCTCTTGGGCATCATGATCCATGCAAAGAATCGGTAGACCCACATGTAGGGCATTACGTATTTAAGAAGATTGCCGCCATGCAGCAGCAGGGTGGTGCAAAAATCCATGCCAACGGTGGCTCCTCCCAGAATCATGGATTTTATCCGGTCCCCATGGTAAACGCCCATGAAGCATCCAAGACCCGATCCCATGGAAATGCCCAGAATGTGCACCCGGGGCAGTTCCAGGTGATCGAGCACCTTTGTCATTTCATCGGCCAGGCCCTCAAACGTGTAAGCGGGCAGGGTTTGGCGGGTGATGCCGTGTCCGAAAAAATCCGGAAGGATCAGGTTGTAATGCATGGACAGTTCCGGTATCTGCTTGTACCAGATGCTCGAGCTTCCGCCAAGACCATGCAGCAGCATGATCCATTCTTTATTTTCTTTATGTGCTATGGTCTGGTATTGCAGCATGGAAACGTCCCTTTCATTTTTCTTTCACGTTATTTCCGGCTGTTTCCGCCGACCCTGTCTGACCGGCGGGATGGCGCTTCTGCCTTTTTTCTTCCAGCAGGGAATCCATAAGCCGCATGCGGAGTTCTTTAAATTGATAAAGCGGACTCACATTACGCAAATAGGTGTTGCGTATTTCAGTGGCCATGCCAATGCCGAAATTTTGATAAAAATTAAATAAATTGTCGAGTATTTCCGGATTATCAAGGTCTTTAAACCGCTGGGGCCCCACGTCCTGAGCCCGTGCCTCCGGGCTCAGCGTGTGCAGGACCGATTTGTGCATGAGCACAACCGCGACCTTGTCGAAATAGACCATGGACCACTCGGGCGAGTTGACCAGCCAATCAATCAGAGCCAATGCGCGCATATGGATCAATGCGATATTGAATCCGTACTTGTCCCGTAAGAGTTGGAGTCCGGTTTTTTGTTTCATAAAACGGTCGATCAAGTTGAAATAGTCGTCTAACAGGGATTTGTCGTAAGGCGCAAAACGGGGGTCGATGAATACCTTGTAATCGGGATACATGGTCCAGATCATGTATCCGCCGATGAGATAATCGTTGAAGATCGGGCCGGGCAGGTTGTTTTCCTTGATGAACTGCACCTCCTTGACCGGGACATATTCGTCGAGACGGACGCCGAAAAGAGATCTTTGTGATTCTATAACCAGAAGTACCCAGGGTGTGTAAATGCTTAAGGCCATAAAAACAAGCAGGGCAATGGGCGCGGCCATGCGGGGAAGCCGGAAAGCGCCCATTTCGCGCAAAAGATAAACCATGGAGCAGAACCAGACCGGCGGGTAGAATATGACCCCTCTGCCCATGCTCATGGAAAACAGGAAGAAAAACAGGTTTAAAACGACTATCGCCAGGGGAACTCTTTTTTTACGGATGGCGTAGACCAGCAAAAGAACGGCGCAACTGATTGCCATGAACACCATGGACCAGCCCGAAGCAAACCAGAATAACTTGCCTTCCGAAAGAGGCATGTTCGCCCAGATGCTCTCATACGCGGCAATGTCGGCATAATGCTCTTTGACTCCAAACCGATCGGCAAACCATACGCCAAATACCTGCAGGTGATAAAAGATGCCATAAGGGTTGATCAGGGTGGCGCCTCCGGCCAGGCCGGCAAAAAGCGCCAGCCGCTTGAACCGGGGCCAGGGCAGTGCCTGGCCGGGGAAAACCAGGCGGGCAAAAGTTTCCAGACCCAGGATTATTCCCAAAAGCGCCAGCCCCGCAATAAACCCGCCGTGGGTATTGACCCAGACCAGGAAAAGGAGGGGAAAGACCCAGAAAAAGTCCTTATTTTCCGTTTGCTTGCCGTGGAAATAAACGGCAGTTGCTGCAAAGAAAAACAGGGTGGTGAACATTTCCGGCTTGATATAATTGGACAGGAGTTTGATGGTGACAAAGATCACCAGCAGGGCGGTCAGGATGGTGATGTTCAGGCGGAACCCGGCGGAACGGGCATACAGTATCAGGCAGGCCATCAGGCCGGCAAATATCAGCCATTGAAGTAAACAGAGCCCGATTACGCCGGCCGCCGCATGCGCCAGAAACAAAATCCCGGAACCGAGCCATGTGACATAGGCCCACTCTTGATGGGCAGGGGTCCAGGAGAACTGGCTGTGATCGATATGCCATGTGAGATTCTGTACATGCTCGCGACCGTAAGTCAGGTGAAACCAGATATCATAATCATCAAAATTGGCGGGGAAATAGGCCAGAACCGCAAAGGGGAAAATCAGCAGGCAGATATAAAAGACGGGCCGGCTGTCGGCTATGGCGATGGCCGAATTGACGATCCTTTTTAGCAAGTGAGTGCGTTTTGGGGCCAGGGCTTCGGGGCTCTTTGCGCTTTGGCCGGGAACCATATTTTCGGATCGGTTTTTTTCGAAAGCAGACATGCAGGAATTACTCCTTCGGGTTAACCGGAAATATTCGGGGACAGCCGGTAAATTAAGAAGCGCTTAAAATCGTTATTTTTTAAAATATTGACGTCCACCTGTCAAGTAAAACCACCCATGTCCTGTCTTGACCCGCATGTTCAAATGGTTTTTATGGAAAAATCTACAACCGGCCGACGTAAAGAAGATACTGGGAAAAAGACAGCGATAATGATCGGTGTCTATGATCGGCTCGTCAGATAGATTCCAGAGACGATCAGAAGTATTCCCGCGGCTTTATAAACAGTAATCGATTCTTTAAGAATGATCACGGATAATATTCCGGTAAAGATGACAAGCCCCCCGATAATAAAAGGGTAAGCGAAGCTCAGCTCGAATTTCGTCATTGCGGCCATCCAGAACAGGCCGGCGATAAAGGCTGCGGCGAATCCGCTGAAGATATAAGGATCAAGAAAGAGATTGAGCAGAAAGAGCACCTTATCCGCAAAAGGCCCCGGCAGTTCTCCGTACCTTCCGATGCGGTGTTTCAGAATAAGCTGGCCGTAGACGGTGAAGAGAATGGTGCCCGTAATGTATAGATATCCCATGATTTAAAATCTTTTTTAAATTTTATCCGCACGGATCATGTCATGTCGAAAACGATGCCACTTCAACCCTTATCAACTCATGCAGCCTGTTTGATTTGTCCATCATCTCTTTTTTTGAATCATATTTCAAAAAGACGATGCCGAACTTGGCGGTCATAAGGTCATCGACCTTGTCGCCTTCTTTCCACCACATGAAGCTTTCGATGATATTTTTTTGAATGGAGCCGTCAAAAGCAATATTTTTAACCAGGCCCTTTTGATGCGCCATAACGCAATGCCTTGTAAAAAAACCTGATGGCGCGGTCTGCTCAAGATCATCAATACCCATGCCCGCGAAAGATTTTATGATATGCATGGGGTAATCAACACCGGTGGCATGTTTGACAAAATCGATATACAGGTCTCCGGGGGGGCGTCTGCATATCTCTATGATATACGGTGTTTCACCTTTTAAAATAAATTGTATGTGAAATATACCGTCTTTCAGGTTCAGTATTGACGCTGTTTTTTCCGTCTCCCGGACAAGCATGCCAAGTGCGCTTTCGGGCACATCTCCCGGGCAGGTGGCGCCGGAAACCATATATCTGTTTAAAAAGTAGTGTTCATTGTCCCAGAAATAAAACACCACTTTTCCATTTCTGATAAAGGACGAAAACCCGTGATTGCTGCCCTCGATAAACTCCTCTATGACAACCCGTTTCGCCCTTGATATGGAAAAAGCCTTTTCGATAAGCGATTTGGCTTCCGCTATCTCATTGATTCTTGCGATCCCTTTTCCGCCGGACAAATCCACGGGCTTTACGATTACTGGAAAAGTAAATGTTTTTATGGCCTTGAGCGCGGCTTGGATATCGGTGAAACTGCCGGCTTTTGGCGAGGATATGCCGTGTTTATCGGCGAATTCCCGAAACCGGTCCTTAAGATGAATGGTCTCGGCAATATCGTAGCTGTCATACCCTTTCAAACCGATCTTTTCAGCCGTATAAGCGCAGGAGAGCGCTGAAAAATCATTGGCGCAAGGGCAGAGGGCGTCGACCTTTAAATCCGACGTCAGTTTCCGTATGGCCTCTTTATCGGAAAAATCAGCTTTTATATATTGGTCGGCGTATTTGTGGCCAAGATCATTATCGCGGTTTCCGGTGGTAATCACAAAAAACCCCAATTCTCTGGCGGCACGGATTAGAGGAATCTCTGCATGGCCCCCGCCGGCAATCAAAAGGGATTGTTTTTTCATTGGCTGTTTTTAAATATCAGTAAATCAGTCCATCCCTTGTCGTTTCTCCGCAAGGCTTTGACATATTTTAGAAAATTGTCCACGTCATTTTTTGACAGGATTTTTTGCTGTATCTCTTCGAGGCTCTGGTGAAAAAAGAGTGTCTTGGACGGCATTTCGCACACATGATGATTCATGCACAGGTCTGTGAGAAACGTCGCGGGATCCGTGCCGCTTTGTTCCAGCCAGAACGGCGCGAATTCCATCATAATGCAGTAACTGTTGAAATTACGCAGTGTATTCTCGGCGCCGCTGATTACTCTTTCTTCAAAACCCTGCGTGTCGATTTTTATAAAAACAGGGTCATTGCTTTTACAGCCGTAATCAGAAACGATACGGTCTATGGATGTCTGTTCAACACGGCAGATTTCATAATCCTCTGTAAGCCCCGCAACGCGGCTGTCCACACTCATGATATTGTTTATTTGAAACGCGATGTGGCTATTGCCGGATTCGCCGACAGCTTTTTGCAATATCTTTACATTATTAATATTATTGTCTTTACAATTTTTTTTAATAATTTCAATCAGTCTGTAATTGGGTTCTACTGAAATGATATCCGCATTCGGAAAAACCCTCGCAAATACCAGAGTTGAAAAACCCACGTTCGCCCCGACATCAATTACAAGTTTTGGCGAATAATGATGCTCTATCTCCTGAAAAAACTTGTTCTGGCTGAATAAAATGAAATCTTCCGACCGGTATACGGTGGCGCCGCTTTTATCCACCGTCAGGCTGAACCCGTCAAATGCGATCTTAGTCGGCAGAATATCATTGATTTCATTGTATAACGCTTGGAGTTTTTTTTCCAGATTATCAGTCATTCGTCATCTCTCATGTGAAGCCCATTAAATTTTTGGCACAAAAAACATCACCGTCTCTGCGATGCCTTCGGTATAGTGTCTTAAATACAGGTGATAGTCGTTTCTGATGGCAAGGATCTGTTCGGGAATTTTCCACAGATCATCCGGCTTATGGTAGGCGCTGATGGCGAGTTTCGGATGGTATTTTTCGATTATATTGACAGCGCCCTCTATGGCTTCAGCCTCGGCGCCCTCTATATCCATTTTTATGAAACTGACCTGCTCAGCAACAATATCGTCGAGTCTGTCTACTTCAATGCGGATGCTCCCGGTTTCACTTATCTTGGAACTGGAGCCGCTTGAGTCAAACCGCAGCGACTTTTTTTCGTTTGACAAACCTTTTTGATGGAAAAATATGTTATTAAACCGCGCCAGCCTTTTTTTCGCTGAATCAATATTGTTTCCATCAGGCTCAAAAAGATAAACCGCCCGGTAGCCCGGGCATAACCGGATAAATTCCTGGCTGGTATAGCCGTCAAAAGCCCCTATATCAATAAAGGTTTCGCCGCTGGTGCCCAGCGCTAAAAAGTCCTCAAAATACTGCCTGTCTTCTATAGCCGGAAATCCTCTCATGTAATTTAAGTCATAAGACAGTCGGAAATTGATAATGTTATGAAATTGGTTTTTCGATGCTTTATCATGAAGTAAAGTATAAACACCCTCATATTTATCAAAATTCGCTTTGAAGTCTTCAGTAAAACCATCCCAGAAAAGAACCTGTTTAATATCGAGTCCCGCGTATTTATAAAAAGAAAAATAATCCAGTGAGTTAAATTGGAACTGCTTAACCCTTTTTTCCGCGATCAACGGCTTCCCAATTACTACTACTACTACTACTAAAGCATCATCCGGCACATCTTCAATAGCAATGATGGGTTTACCCAGATAATTCTTTTCATTAGTAAAATCATCTATGAAACCGTCCACATCCAATACTTTTGCAATGCTTTCAGCGAATTCGTTTCTCCCGAAAATAAATCGCGGTTTTGACGAATGCATGAATTCATCGCAGAAGCTTTTGGCGTAGGTGTTTTCGAAAACCGGTTCAATTTTTAGCATGGCTGTTATCCGCTTTTACAAATTTTCCGCTTACCGCGGATTCAGCGATGGCTTCGAGCATCATCAGCCCTTTTATGGCGGAATCCGCGGTGAAAACATAGCCGGAGCGAAAATCATTCCCTTTAAGATAATTTTCCAGGCTATCGGCGATATCACAATAGTAATTGGCAAAAGCCTCAATAAAGCCGGCGGGGTGACCCGCTTTGAACCTGTTGTATCTTGATTCGGCGGCGGTCTCAACGGCTGTATTGGCCCTGTCGATAATGGTTCGATTTCCTTTGTTATCACTAAAAAGCAGTATTTCCGGCTCCATTTGATACCACTCCGCAGAGCCGGTATTTCCATAAATTCTGACCCTTAAACCGTTCCGATGCCCTATGGCGGATTTGCTATACCAGATACTGCATACCATGTCGCCCGAATAATTTGCGATGCACAGGGTGTTGTCGATCACCTGGTGAAAAGCGCCGAAGCTGTTGTGAATCGCGGCTACTTCGATGGGGTCCGCCCCCGTTAAAAAATCTATGATATTGTGGATATGTACACCTAAGTCAAGGGAGATGGTCGGAAGGTCGGCGTCGCGCAGGCGCCACTGCTGGGGTATCATTGGATTGCCTTTTTTATCGAGTTTTGCATAACCCTCCTGGGGCATCTCCATATGGATCTGGTGAATTTTACCCAGGCATCCTTTTCCGACCATGGATTTAAGTTCCCTGAGCATTGGGTAGCCGGTATAATTATATGTTACCGCAAGGTAGCCTTTATTCTTTTCGAGCGCTTCTTTAATCCGCAGGGCCTCCCTGCTTGATGTTGTGAGCGCCTTTTCACAGATAACAGGGTATCCTGATTTGATGCTTTCAATAACGATATCGGTATGGTTGTCGGTCGGCGTCAGGACAACCACCGCGTCGATCCTGTCTTTTTCGTTGCGTAGAAGCTCCCGCCAATCCGGATACACACGCGCATCGTCAACACCCCGGGTTTCCGCCGTTTTGCGATTGATATCCGCATGCCTGCTGAAACACCCGGCGGAAAGTATGAACCTGCCGTCCATCTGAGAGGCAATCTTGTGCGTTTCGCCGACGGCTGAGTTGATTCCTCCGCCAATAAAAGCGATTTTCATTCTTGGTTTTTTCATGATCATCCTTTGATGTATTCATTTGTCTGAATTATCCGCAGTCGAAAGATCAGGATTCATCATTTCAGACATCTTGAATGCGAGTTCAATCGATTGTTCGGCGTTTAATCTCGGGTCACAACTCGTCAGGTAATTATCCCTAAGATCGCTGTCGGCAATCTCATGCTGGCCCCCAAGGCACTCTGTCACGTTGTCGCCGGTCAATTCAAGATGAACACCTCCAACAACGGTACCGTGCGCTCTGCAAACAGAAAAAAACAACCCTGTCTCTTTCAATATATCGTCAAACCTTCTTGTTTTAATACCCAGCTCATTTGTATAGGTATTGCCATGCATGGGGTCGCATAACCATGTAACATTAAAACCTTCGTTTTTGATGCCGAGCAGAAGAGGCGGCAGGGCGGAATCTATTTTTTCCGCGCCGAAACGGGTGATTAACGTAATTCTGCCTTGAATATTGGATGAATTAAGCTTTTGTATGACACGTTTAACGTCATCCAGCGCATATCCAGGTCCGATTTTTATTCCTACCGGATTGTTTACGCCCCTTAGAAACTCAACGTGCGCGCCGCCCGGCTGTCTTGTCCGTTCCCCGATCCAGAGCATATGGGCGCTCGTGTCATACCAGTCGCCTGTTGTTGTGTCGATTCGCGTTAAGGCTTCTTCATATCCCAGCAGCAGTGCCTCATGGGATGTGTAAAGTATGATCTGGTTTAATTGCGGCGAATCAATGTCGAGTCCTACGGCCTTGGAATAGTTTACCGCCTTTCGGATGCCGCGCACAAGCTCTTCATATTTCCGGTTCACCGGGAAAGCTCCGATAAAATCCCTATGCCATGCCTCGGCAAAATCGAGCGCGGCGTATCCTCCGCGCGTAAACGCCCTTACAAGGTTAAGCGTAGCAGCCGCCCGAAAATACCCTTCCAGAATTCTGCGGGGGTTCGGGGTTCTGGCCTCCGGACTTGGATTCGGGCTGTTGACCATATCCCCCCTGTAGCTCATGATCTCTTCGTTATTTATAATTTCGGTTTCAGAGGAGCGGGGTTTGGCGTACTGCCCGGCGATTCTGCCGATATTCACCACTTTTTTTTCACCTGCATAAGAAAGGATAAGCGACATTTGCAGGATAACCTTGACAAGGGCATGGATGCGCGGTCCGTTACATCTTGAAAAATCCTCAGAGCAGTCTCCGCACTGCAGAACAAATGTTTTTCCCAGAGCAGCGTCGGCTAACTGCTGCCGCAGTCTTCTCGTCTCTCCCGCGTACACAAGGGCCGGAAGCTCGGAAAGCTCTTTCAGGGCATTTTCATATGCCGCCATGTCAGGCCAGGCAGGCTGCTGAGCGGCGTTAAAATCGCGCCAACTGAATTTATTCCATTCGGGCATACTCATTCAAAAAAAATCTGCTATAAATTCAAATAGTTTTATAAATCAACGTTTTCGGTTGCCTCTTTGATGATATAAAGAGGCCTTCCTTTTACCTCGTCAAATATTTTGCCGATATAAAGACCCGCAATGCCGATACTGCCCATAATGAGCCCGGATAAAAAATACAGGGACACAATAAGGCTGGTCCATCCCGTTACCGGAATGGACCAGATAAAATACCTTATGATCATCCAGAACGCGCAGAGGAATGAAAGACCGGTCATTAAAAAGCCCAGTTTTACGGAGAATTTGAGCAGTTTATTGGAGTAGGCCACAATCGTGTCCGTTGCGAGGCGTATTTGTTTGCTAAAGCTGTAGGATGATTTCCCTGCCCATCTTTTTGCGTGTTCAATGGCGATTTCAATTCTGTTAAAGCCGACCCATATGGCGAAAGCGCCGAAGGACCTGTTCTGCTCTCTGATCTTTGAAATACTGCTGATCACGTTTTTTGAATATATGCCGAAATTTCCAATTCTGTTATCGACATCCTCAAGTTTGATATCCGCTAGATAGGTAAGTACTTTCCACATGAGTTTCGAAGAGAATTTTTTAATAAAACCGTCTTTCCGATCAACCCGTTTGCCCACGACAATATCGTATCCTTCCCGGGTTTTGCTGTAAAGCTTTATAATCTCCTCGGGCTGGTCCTGAAGATCGCAATCCATGACCACCACCCAGTCGCCTTTTGCATAATCGAGCCCTGCGGTAATGGCATAGTGCTGGCCGAAATTTTTGGACAGGTTGATCCCCTTAAGGCGTTTGTCCTTGGATGAGATCTCTTTTATCACTTCCCATGAATTCTGGGGGCAGGCATCATTAACCAGGATGATTTCAAACAAAGGATTGATTTTTTCAAGCGAATCGATTAACCGGCGGTACAGCTCAAAAAGCGCTTCGCGACAGCCGTAAACCGGAATCACCACGGAGATGTGCGGATTGTTTTTCACTTTTCAAATAATGCTCCACTGTTGTCAAAATGTGGCATAGCCTCCTGCTTTTTCGTAACCCGATGAATCGCAGAAATCGGCTTGGATGTCAAGTTTTAGCAGGCGTTTTATTTTTGGAGTATTGATGTTTTCCAGGCGGGCGAGACTTTTTTAAATGTCCCTTGACATTATTCTGCGTGAAACGGCAATTTTACTTGCCCATGCGCGACATTCTGGTATCTTTGTTTTTGATGGTTCCGTTATATGATTTTGCAGCCCGTTAACACATTGATATTCAAAAAGGAAATATTGATCAACATGGTTCAGCGCACATCGGGATGGCGATCGCTTTTGTCCCTGCCGGGAGTCTATTCTTTTTGCCAGAATTTACTTGGAAGCGCACGGTCCCGTCAGGAAATGATCGAAAAATATATTCGTCCGGAACATGGAATACGTATCCTTGACTTGGGGTGCGGGCCTGCAGCTATTCTGGATGATCTGCCGGACAGCGTTTATTATGTGGGCGTGGAT
>CAYZXZ010000052.1:0-17111 GCA_964481615.1 uncultured Desulfobacteraceae bacterium
CTGAAAGATTAAAATAATTATTCCAATAGATTATAATGCGTAATCCGCACCAAAATCGGGGGAAGATGCGCTGAAACCGGGAAAAACGGTTTCGCAAAAAGCTGTTTGCCGCTGCTTCAGTAAATCTTGAAATCTGTTGTCAGGTCAAGGGAGAGAAGGGTCCGCGAGTCCGAATACTTTTCTTTAAATTCCCCGGAATAGAAGTAGAACCACGTGTGCTTTACGGTAAACGCCAGGTAGGAATTCAGCTTAAAAGAGAGGGCATTTGAAATATCCGACCGGATCTGGTGCTTGCTGAAATGGTCGCTTTGGATGGCGAAAAACGTATCCAGCCCGAACTGGTACGTCAGGTACTGACGGAAATCATACTTGATGCCGATAATCGTTTCAATACCGGAAAACAGGTCTTCGTCGGGATCACGGACCTGTTTTTCAAAACCAAAGCCCATTTTGCCGGTGATGTGGTCGGTTTCAACCTGGGCGCCGATGGTTTCCCGGATCAGCACGGGGCTGAGACCGTCCACGGGCCGGACCACCGTATCCACCTGGGACTTGCAGTATGGCCTGGCCACCGGGTTGAGATTATAGGTATAAAGAAGGGTCCCCCGGAGCAGGTTTCGCAGATACTCGTCATCCTGGCGCACGAAAAATATGTAGGGCGTCAGTTCAAACATGTGATCCCGGTTGTAGAGGGTCAGGACCGCCTTGTTCTCCAGCCCCCATTTGCGATAGGAAGCGGCCGGCTTTCCCGGTGGTTTATCTAGGGCATCCCCCCGGGAGACCTCGGATTGATCGAAAAAATTCGAAAAAGACAGATCCGCCAGAACCCGATAGCGGCGCTCCAGGTAGTCAAAATTCCGCCGGGCCAGGACCTGCTCATCGATCAGGTCGATGCGTATCTCATCGGTAAGCGTTCGCCATGTGTTGGTATAGGGTATGTCGCGTCCCAGGCGTTTTGCCAGATGGTCGTACACCGACTGGGGGGAACAGATCTCGTAGCGCCGATGGTCGGAGATGGGATATCCCTGGACCATTTCGGCATCCGCGCCACTAATGATGAGGTCTTCCGGATCCCGTAATATCCTTTTGAGCTCCTTGCCGGTCAGCCGGTAGGTTAAAAGCAGGAAATCATTGGTGACCATCCGAAGGATATCCGTATAGGAGATGGTTTCGGAAAGGGTCTGGGGGAGGATGGCATGGGGCTCGAGGATGGCCACCTCGGCCCTGAACCTGTCCCGGAGCATATTCGCGACTTTCCGGCTGTCGACATCAATCGGTTCCGGCAGATCCGCCGCCACGGTTTCAAGCCCCTCTCTTGCAAACCGGAGTTTCCAGAGGGAAAGTCGGCCCACAAACGCGGCGTACGCGGGGTCCTCAACAGGATATTCGGCGGGCGCTTGAAAGATCAGGGATCTGATAGCGAGGCGTGGCCCAGCATCCAGCGTCAGCGCATAGAAGCCGTCGGTCCGGGTAAGGGAGACGATGGACCGGCCGGATTCCAGGTCCACCCGGTTTGCCTTGATCGAATAGAGATCACCGGATGCGTCTCCGCCGCTGATGCACAACGAAACCGCCGGGAATCGCTGCATGAGGGTGAGGTTGTCGGCCTGGGAAAGTCCGGACAGCACAACGATAAAATCGATGTTTTCCGGGGAAAGCGCCGACAAGGCGTCATTTAAGACCGTGTCGACATCGGCTATGGAGACGTCCAGCAGGGCTTTTTCAGCGATATCGAAAAACCCTTTGGAGGAAGAGATGCCGATGAACGCAAACCGCCGGCCCCGGATTTCCGCCGTGAAATACGGGGCGAAAACCGAATGGCTGTTCCTGCGGATGTTGGCGGAAAGCAGTGCCGTGTTTTTCCCTTTTCCCAGAAATGCCAGATTGTTTACCCCGATATTGAGATCCTGGGACGAGATAAGCGTGGCGGAAAATTTGAAATAATCAAGAAAATCCATCATGACCGAACCGTGGGAATACCGCGACAGCGGGCCGGGATAAAAGGCGTTTCCGAGATCAATGAGAAGATCGGCGGGCTGTTCCTGCTGATGACGGCGCAGGGATTGGGCCAGGATCAGCATGGGGTCGGTTGCCTCCTGGTCCTGAATGGCTGTTGTGAAACGGCCGCCGAGGTTTGCGGTGAGCACCAGCATGATATCGCCGGCATCGTCTGCCGCGGATATGGATGCGGGGATGAAAACCGCCGCAAAGAGAATCACCCATGCCCGGATACGCAAATACCGGGAGCGTGGCAGGCTTTTTGGAGACGCCACTGTTTTCATTCAGCCCCTTGCGCTTCGCCGGCGCCCCCAACGGCTGCCGGGTTGGCTGGTTCCGGAATTAAGGGCGCCGGAGACTGCATGGCCCGTTCCAAGTCATCCATCTTCCGGCGGATATCCGCAATCGATTGCTGGATGTCTTCCATCTGTGCCCTTGATTCCTGCCCCCCCGTGGAAACATTTTCCATTCGTTCTCCGAGTTTCTTCAGCGTTGCCTGCGTTTCTGCCAGCAATCTCCCAATATCTGATGTTTCCCGGGCGTATTTTTCAAGTTTCCCATTGAAATCGGTTTTTACGGCGGCGATGGTATCCTTAAAGGTTTCATCCCTGCCTTTGAGCGCCGCTGTTATCTCTTCCAGTTTTACTGCCGTTTCCCGGCCGAGGGCGATATTGGCCGATCGCAGTTCATCAATGGTCCAGCAGTAATCCATTTCCATCTCGGCCTGCCGCAGACGGAGTTGATCAAAAAGGGCTTTGATTTCCGCCAGACGGTCCTGATGTCGGCCCTCCATGGCTTCGATTTCGGCTGTAAGGCGGGATACGCAAGCGATGAGTTGCGTCACTTCGGACTTGTAGCGCAGATTTTCTTCTTTCAAAACCTCGTTTTCGCGCATGGCCAAAGAGAGATTATTCCGCATCAGGCGGTTTTCCGCTTCGATCTGATCCCGTGGAGCGTTATTGAGATTCATCCCCGGGACCCCGGAACCGCCCGCGCAGGCGGTCAGCCCAAACAGACAAATCAACATGAAAAGTATTTTCGGCATGATATTTTTATTCCCCGATCACTTTCGGTTCACGCGTAGAACATCCGTCTCCATGCCGAACAGAAACAGCCGAATCCATGCCATCCCAAGTCGCAGAAGGGCCACATCATCGGTTTTCAGCTTCAGCCGGAGCTGCGGTTTCACGGCGTGCCGTTTCAAAAAACTACTGTTGAACACAAAATCCCGGAACCCATCCATATTATATGCGGCCATCACGGCCATACGGCCTTTGGATCCGTCCGGTCCCTCGCCGGCCCATGGATCATCCACGAGCAATCGCATGAAGTCCACCCATTGGGCCGTCATGCAGCTGTAAAACGTCGCTTCCTGGTCCGCCTCCCAGGCCTGGCGGGTCCAGCGGACGTCCTCCTTTTGTCCCATGCAGAAATCCGGAGGCCGGAACAGGTAGACCGGTCGGGCGCCGTTTTTTTTCGTTGGCGAATGCTGCGGCCCCGACGGCCGGGCCTGAAAAAAAAGACCCTGCTCAACGGGAAACATCCGGCATGTGTGGGGCCGGTCCCCGTAAACCCGGCATCCTGCTCCGGTAAGAAACGGGCAGGTTTTTTCAGCATCATCGGACATGCGCAGCAGTATGTCCGGGAAATGGTGCCCGGGTCGCAACACCATGTCCGTGTGGTTTTCAATAAATTGATCCGCGGTCATGCCCAGGTTTTTTTTAAGACGGATGACGTCATACGGATACAAAAACAGATTCAGGTTGCGGCAGCATTGGTTGAAACAGGAAATCTCCGGATGACAGCGGAAGGCAAAGGTATCCCCGTCGGCCAGCATACGGCCCGTAAGCCCTCCCGGGTCCTCGATTTCAATCCGTTTCATCGATTATTTCTCCGGCCGCGCCGACCCCCGCGGCAACGATCATGTCGGCAACGGTTTTTTTTAATTTGTCATGAAAACCCGACGCTTTTCTGAACCGCTGCTCCAGATTGGCCATGCGGGCGTAAAACGGAGTCCGGTCAAAGGGCACATATTTTCCGTCTTCGCATCCACGGAAAAATTCCGCGCAACCGGGTCCGAAAACCGGGTCACGGCCCGGCGCACGGATTTCATGAGGGATCCCGTGGAGACGGCAGATCATCGGCCGGAACTCATATAGCCGGCACAGCGTCTCTATATTGAGCGGACACATGATCCGGTGGGTTTGTCCGGCCGCATCGGCCTGTACCGCTTTTTTCATGACTGCTTTCGCCTGTTGCAGGATATCGATTCGCGTCCGGGTGTCAAGACCGAAAAAGCCATTCAGCAGATAAACATGCTCGATATGGGTGTGATGATAAAACCGGGTCAGACAGCAGTTGTCCGTGCATCCGGAACACGCAAAACCATATTCGGAGGCCGCCACGTTGTATTGTCGGTCCATTTCCGCGTAAATTGCGGCCAGCTCGTCGAAAAAAACGGCGTATTGCGCAAAAAAAGAAGATGTTGCAGCCAGTCCGGCGACCTCATTCATACCAGTGGGGCGGGAATAAATATTTCATGGTAGAGATTGAGAATGTATCGATCCGTGGTGCTGGCGATAAAATCACAGATAATGCGCTGGATCGGCACATCAGGCGAATAGGCGAAATTCATTTCCATCCCGGCCAGGCGTTTGGAAAGACTCTCGGGATGATCGGAAAAATATGCAAAAATCTCAGAGATCATTTTCTTGGCCTTGACAAACTCCTCATGGACCCGCCGGGACCGGTAGACATTGTCGTAGAGGAATCCTCGAAGAAGGGTCATGGCTTCAAACACGTTCGCGCTGAGCTGAAGCTTGAATTCATCCTCCTGAATCCGGCTGGAGAAAATCAGATCACGGATCATGGCGATGGCCCGCTGAGAATGGGTTTGTCCGAGAATTTCCGAGCAGGTTTTCGGCACCTGATCCCCGGTGATAACCCCGCTCCGGATGGCGTCATCGAGATCATGATTCAGATAGGCGATGATATCGGCGAACCGGACGATCTGACCCTCGACGGTGCAGGCCTTTTCCCTGGGGTCATCGGAAATGATATCACCGAAACCTTTGGAGTGTTTCAATATGCCGTCCCTGACCTCATGGGTCAGGTTTAACCCCTGGCCATTTCGTTCCAAAAGGTCCACCACCCGAAGGCTCTGCTGGTTATGGCAGAAATCCGGGGAATAGATCTCCTTTAGCGCGGTTTCGCCGCTGTGGCCGAAAGGCGTATGGCCCAGGTCATGCCCCAGGGCAATGGCTTCGGCCAGATCCTCGTTGAGCCGCAAGGCCCGGCTGATGGTCCGGGCGACTTCCGCGACCTCAAGGGTATGGGTCAGCCGGGTCCGGTAGTGATCACCCAGAGGCGACAGAAATACTTGAGTTTTGTGCTTCAGGCGCCGAAACGCATTGGAAAACACGATCCGATCGCGGTCCTGCTGATACGCGGTGCGGACCGGACAGGGGCCCTCCGGTTTTTCACGGCCCCGGGAACGCGACGCGCACATGCCGAACGGCGATATAAAAGCGGCTTCCCGCTTCTCGAAATCCTCCCTTATGGAATGATCTCCGGAAACGGCGCCACCCGGCTTCGGGACTGAATATTGATGATACATGATGCCCGTTGATCCCGACACGCTAAAAAAATACCATTATGATTAATAAAATCAAATAAATAAATTATAATTATGCTACATTGCGTCATGATTGTAAAGGATATTTTCGGCCAGGGACTGAATTTGCCGGCCTGACGTGGCCTCGGGCGGATTTGTGCCCTGATATACTCTTTCCCAACGGCTCACAGGATTAAGTTCATATTCGGCCGATCCATCCGCCGGGGCGCGCCGTCGAAAAAATCATTGATCACCGCCGCAATTTTCTCCCTGTTTCCGGCATTGCGTATTTTTTTATAAAACACATGGCCGTATTGAAACATGGCCGCGGGATACAGGGCGGCCTGCCGGAACTTGCGGAGAGCAATGTGCGTTTCGAAATGGACCAGCAGAAGTTCAAGGTGCCGCAAGAGGGTGTCCCGGAAAATATCCGGACCAGGTGCGACACCTGCGGTCCATTGGGAAAACACCCAAGGCATGGCTACGGCGATCCTGCCTAAAGATACCCCGTCGCATCCGGAAACACGCATGATCCGTTCAAGGTCTGCGCCGGAAAACACGTCGCCGTTGCCGAAAACCGGGATGGCGACCGCCTGCCGGATATGGGCGATATACGTCCATCGGGGCGGCCGGGTTCGCCGGTCAGGCGCCACCCGGGGATGAAACACCAGGGCGTCCGCGCCGGCGTCTTCAAACCGCCGGGCCAGAGCCGCGGCCGGTTCCGGCTTGTCTTTCCACCCGGTCCGGAATTTGACGAAAACCGGAATGGATACGGCCTGGCGCACCGCGCACACAATTTGCACGGCCAGGTCCGGAGTTTTGAGCAATGCGGCCCCGCAGTTTTTCCGGCAGATGGTTCCCACCGAACAACCAAAATTGAGATCCACCCCGAAAAACCCTTCGGCTTCAATACGCCGGGCCGCCTCCGCCATCTGTGCCGGATCAGACCCCACGAGCTGGCATACCAGTTCATCCAGCTCCGCGTCCCGCCATCTAAACACCGACGACACGCGCCGGTTTTCATGTGGGACGGCGCCCGCGCTGCACATTTCCGTAAACATCAACCCGCAGCCCCCGAAACCGGCCAGCAGCTCGCGAAATGCCATATGGGTCAGCCCGCTCATGGGGGATAGAATCAGTCTCTTTTGAATCGTGCGGCCGCCAATGCGGATCGGAGTATTCAACCGGAGGCGGATTTCAGGGGATATGCCGTCATCGGTCTGGAGAAAACCGTCCCGAAAACCGGAGAAGATCCCCTTGCTGACGGAATTCCGAAGGTTCGTGGGGCTCCCAATGGCAAAAACATCCTGGCCCAGGGAAACGCGACCCGATTCCGCGGGCTGGATATGCGGCGTCCGGTAACCGCTGACTTTCAGCAACGCCAGATCATAAGCCGCGTTCGTTCTGACCAGGAAGGCATCCAGCTCGGTCCCGTCTTTGAGCGTGATCTTATATGTTCGGCTGATGCCGGCTGTCGCTATTTTGGCGCGATATTCGGATTTTCCCGAGGTGTATCTTTCTTTCTGCTTCAAATATTGTTCTTTTGTCCACTGATGGCGGTCTTCCCATGTGCGAAGATAATCGAGATCCATCTGATATCGCCCTTCCAGTTCGGTCCGACGGGCCGATCCCGGGGGCAGGCCTTCGAGGTAACGCTTCATCTGATCCAGGTCCGCCCGGGCCGACGCCAGCCGGTTTTTCTCCATTTCAAAATGCTGATCCGCCTGGGTAACTTGAGAATCCACTGCTTCAATACGCTCGGCAACGGCCTCCTTTTGGCGATCATCACCCATGAGCACATGCCTGTTGGTAATGATATGACCATTTGCCGAAATGAAAAACCCGGATCCCGTGCCGAGGGCAGATGTTATACTCACCGTGGCAAGGGATGCGCGCACGATTTCAGTTTCAGGAGAAAATCCGGCATGCAGAATGGCCTTCAGATCCGTCAGGCCGGCGGTGCCGGCAATCATGATCTTATTTTTCATGCGGACCTCCATGATAGCGTCAGTAGTCGACAATATCCAAAATCCTTGACGAAAGACACGGTTTCATACTTTATTATTGCGCACCAGAATGATATTTATTGAAAATGGGACATAAATCAACAGCGGAATCCACGCAACCGATTCATCTGATTCATCCCGGTCGATGATGCCGGCGGTGAATCCAACTGGAGGGATAATGAGCAACTACACATTTTACCAGGTGGAAAAAAAGTCTCCCATTGCATGGGTGTACCTGAACCGGCCGGAAAAGAAAAATGTCATGAATCCGCCGGCATGGAAGGAAATCATTCCGATATTCGCCGACCTGGACGCCGACGCGGACATCCGCGCGGTGGTGATTTCCGGCCGGGGCGACTGTTTTTCCGGCGGCATCGACCTGATGGCCATGGCCGGGGAACTGCCCGAACTCATGGACGGGGGGCAGAAGGGCGGCGTCAAGTGGCGGCTGCTTAAAAAAATTTATGCCCTGCAGGAAACCATAACCTGCATTGAGCGGTGCCGGAAACCGGTGATTGCCGCCATTCATGGCTATTGCATCGGCGCCGGGCTCGACATGGCCACGGCCTGCGATATAAGGATCTGTTCCGCCGATGCGCGTTTCTGTCTCAAAGAGGCGGCGGTTGGGTTTGTGGCGGACGTGGGGGTCCTGCAGCGGATTCCTTTGATCGTGGGCCAGGGAATCGCCCGGGAACTGGCCTTTACGGCCCGTACCTTCGATGCTGCCCGGGCCAGGGAAATCCTTCTGGTCAATGAGGTATTTCCGGATCACGCGGCCCTGATGAAAGGCGTCGAAGCGCTTGCCGCAAGCATCGCCGACAATCCGCCCCTGGCGGTGCAGGCGTCAAAGGACGTCCTTAATTACGGGGTCGGCAAATCCATTGAAGACGGGCTGAAATACGTGGCTTCCATCAGCACCAACATCATCCCTTCAAACGATCTCATGGAAGCCATCACCGCGTTCGCCGAAAAGCGCAAACCGAATTTTACCGGAGAATAACGGGTTGCCGAGCAACAAAACGACCTATTACATGACCAGCCTGGGGTGCGCCAGGAACCTGGTGGACAGCGAAATCATGGCGGGCAGCCTGGATGCAGCGGGGCTTGCCGCCATCCAGGAGGCCGGCGGGGCTGATATCATTATCATCAACACCTGCGGCTTTATCGAATCGGCTGTTGATGAATCCATAGACGCCATCCTGGAACTGGTGGAACAAAAAAACAGCGGCAGATGCCGGCGGCTGATCGTCACCGGCTGCCTTCCGGAGCGGTTCCGGGAAGATCTTGCCTCGACCCTTCCCGAAGTGGACGTCTTTTTGGGGACCGGAGCCTGCCCGCAGATCGTTGCGGCGGCTCTGGACCTGCCAGCAAACGGGCAAAGCCTTCTGCTGCCGCCGCCCGAGGCCAACCCGCTCCAGCAGCACGACACCCGGCGGATCACGCCTGCCTCCCCTTCGATTTATCTGAAAATCACTGAAGGATGCGACCGGCGATGCACCTATTGCATCATACCGAAACTCAAAGGCAGGCTCAGAAGCCGCCCCATGGATGATATCATGATGGAGGCGAAAAACCTGATCCAGGCTGGATACCGTGAGATCGTCCTGATCGGTCAGGATACCGGGTCATACGGATCGGACCTGCCGGCACCGGCCTCACTGGACCGGCTCCTGGCCGACATCGCGGCCTTGTCTTCAGACACATGGGTCCGGTTTCTCTACGGATCACCCGATCGTACCAGCGACGCCCTTCTTAACACCGTGGCGGCTTTTGATAATATCTGTTCCTATTTCGACGTTCCTGTCCAGCATGCCAGTCCAGAAATACTCAAGCGCATGGGGCGGAACGGGGATGCCGCCGATCTGCTGCGGCTTTTTGAGCGTATCCGTTCGATGGTGCCGGACGCGGTGTTGCGGACCACCCTGATGGTGGGTTTTCCCGGGGAAACGGCAAAAGATTTCCATCGGCTCATGGAATTTGTCGACTCTGTTCAATTTGATCATGTGGGGGTGTTCACCTATTCCGATGCCGAGGACCTGGCATCCCATCATCTGTCCGGTCATGTCTCCCGGAAAACGGCCCAGAAACGACATGACGCGCTTATGGCTCTGCAGGCCGGCATATCTCATGCGCACAACGAAAAACGCCTGGGCCGGACCTTTCCGGTCCTGATCGAGGAACGGACGGACGACGGGATTTGCATAGGCCGCGCTGCTTTTCAGGCACCGGAAGTGGACGGCGTCATTTATGTGGAATCATCCGATCTTGCCATCGGTGAATTCACATCCGTCACCATCACGGATGCCTTTGAATACGACCTGAAGGGAAAAACGACATGACCGGCCTGAAACAACAACTCATGTCCCGGGTGGAAAAAGACCTTGAGGCCATTGAAACTGCCCTGGATCAGAGTCTTACTCCCCATGTGGGCCTGGTGCGGGATGTTGCGGGGCATCTGATCTTTTCCGGCGGCAAGCGGATCCGGCCTCTGCTCAATGTCCTGTCGGCCCGGCTGTGCGGGTACAATGATCCGTTCATCTATTCATTTTCAACCATCGTGGAATTTCTGCACACCGCCACCCTGCTGCACGACGACGTGGTGGACGGCGCCGATCTGCGCCGGGGCAAGCCGGTGGCCCATACCATATACGGGGCTCCGGTCACGGTTCTGGTGGGGGATTTTCTTCTGGCCAGGGCTCTGTCCATTGCAGCCCGGACCGGCGATCCCGAGATCATCCAGGTCATTGCCGAAATCACCGAAAGCATGTGCCAGGGGGAAATCCAGCAGCTTGTTAAAAAGGGGGACACGACGCTGACCGAGGCCGAATACATGGACGTGATCCAGCGAAAAACCGGTTTTCTCATCCAGGGGGCCTGTCAGACCGGGGCGTTGATCGCCGGCGCGCCTTTGGAAACCGCGCAGTTGCTGGCCCGGTTCGGATATCATGTCGGCATGGTTTTCCAGATCGCCGACGATCTGCTGGATTACACCGCCGACACCTTGGATCTGGGCAAGACCGTTGGCGCGGACCTGCGGGAAGGCAAGCTGACCCTGCCGGTGATCCATGCGTTGAAACAGGCCGCGCCCGAGGATCGGCAATGGATGCAACAGGTCATCGGCAATCCCGATTTTACCGATGCGGAATTCACCCGCCTGAAGGATCGACTCCAATTTTACGGCGGGATCGATTACGCCGTCAACGTCGCCGGAAACCACGTGGCAGACGCCAAGGGTATCATGGCAACCTTTCCCCCATCAGAAACAAGGGAAATCCTGCTGATGATCGCCGAATACACCCTGGCCCGCTATGCGTGACGGGGGCAGGGGGGATGTTTCAACCATTTGATTCAAAAGGAAGAAATCCATGTTTGTTTCACATCAGCCATATCGGCGCGAATACGGCAGGATACTTGCGGGCCTGATCCTTTCCATCGTTTTTTTTAGCTTCGGCGATGCAACAGCTAAGATCCTGCCCACGGAAGTGATTACGGTTTTCGGGGCCAGCCGCATCCATACGGACATTCCCAGCGCCAAAAACGCGGCGGTGGCCGACTGCCTGGTGTCGGCCGTGCAGATTGCGACGACCCGGGCATTGCCGGTTGCCACCCTTTCGGGAAACTTCGAAGCCATCTCGGCGATTCTGACCGGGCGCAGCCGGGAATTCATCATCGATTACAAAGTGCTCAGGGAAATCAAGGCGGCCAATGATTATCGGGTCCTGGTCCAGGCAACGGTATCCATGGAAAAATTGTCGGCGGAACTGGCCGCCGCCGGGATTATCGCTGCCCCGGTCCAACTGCCCAGAGTGTTCTTTCTTGTTGCGGAACAGCAGGTCGACGAGGTGGCCTATCAGTACTGGTGGCGAAGCGGGAAAACGCTCTATACGCCCGAAGCCGCGGCCGGTTCCATAATCCAGGCGTTTCTGGACAGGGGCTTTAATGTCATGGATCACCGGGCCATCCCCCCGGAATACGTAGATACCCTTGAATTTGACCGGGCCATATTGACCGACGCGGAAGTCGTCGGCATGGGCACGCATTTTCAGGCGGGCATGGTAGTGGCGGGAACGGCGGTTGTGACGGAAATTCCCAATCGCATGGGGGAAACCATCCGGACCTTCAACGCCACCATCACCATCCGGGCCATCATGACGGATACCGGCGAAACCATTGCCACCCTGCAGGTCAGCGCGGTCGCCACACACAGCGACCCCGGCATGGGCAGCCGGATGGCCCTGTCCGACGCCGGCAGACAGGCCGGCATGGAGCTGGCTTCCAGGATCCAGTCCCAATGGAAGACAGCGGCCAAGCCAGAAGCAGAGATCACCATCACCCTCAGGGGCGTCGACCTTCTTTCAAACCTGATCGTATTCCGCAGCGCCCTCAAAGAGATTCCGGGCGTATCCCGTCATCAGAGCATGGAAATGGCGCCCAAACAGGCCGTCTTATCGGTCACCTATGCCGGAACCCCCAGGGAACTGGCCGACGCCGTACTGGTACGACCGTTTGACGGGTTCGGCCTCAATATCGAGGAATTGTCAGACAGTCATCTTCAGATCATGTTGATTCCAAAATAAAAAAGCACCATTCACGTTTCTAAAAAGTAAGGTCGAAGGAATCCGTCACTTTCTCCATATCCTGAAAATAGACAGAATATGCGGAAATAATAAAATGATGGAATTGTAAAGACACGCTCGTCCAGCAAATCGGTGTTATCCGGTTTTACGGGTCGGCAATCACCGGCGACCCTACGGCAGGGCTTCCAGTTTTTTGTAATCGATTGCCTTGGCGTATGCCTCAAGATCTTCCTTTGCAACATCGTTTCCTTCGATGGTCACCAGGAAGCGGTTGGCCACCACGATTTGGATACTGCCGCTGCGGTCTTCCGGGCTGTATTTGACAATGGCTTTTTGCTGGTTGATTTTCTGGACCTTGCCCCCGTCGGATGCGGCGAACATGGGGTTTGACATCATCATCATCACGCCCTGCAATACCGGCGAATCCGTGACGATTTGAATATTAATGCTGTTGTCTCCCTTGGAATACCGCCGTTCGGCGGTAACGCCGCCGCCCAGCATGACTGCGCCTACTGCCTGGGAAGACGCTTCTTCGGCGGTCCAGCCCTTCAATGGCGCGGGCAGCAGGGTCATTAATCCTTCGCCCTTTTTCTGTTGAATCAATTGGGACGCATAATTGAGGTTGGAAACCGCTTCCGAATAATTGCCGTCCTTGTAGTTCTGCAGAGCTTCGTTGATTGCTTCTGTGACTTCTTCGGCGTGCAGACCGCTCGTCCATGCCACGACAAAGAGGGTCAATACGATCAGGTACAGTTTTTTAATGACAGACGGTTCCATTGAATCTCCTTTGTTTTACAGGTGGTTGATAAGATTAATGTATCGTGATGATCACATCCCTGATCCCGGTCATGCGGAACTGCTTCAGCCTGGGCGTGACGGCGTTGTTACGGATATCATTGATTATGGTCTTTTCCGGGTTTCTGTCAATGTCTAAATCGATCACATTGCGGAGCAGGCGTCCTGCTGTGGCCGCGCAGGCCGGGCGGTTTTTTACATAACGTCCACGGAAAACAATGAGCGCATCCTGAATGTCTTGGGTTTCCATGGACAGCCGCCGTTCGCCGCCGGCCCGTTCATCGGTTGTGCTTCCCGGCAGATGGTTTTGCCAGACCTCAGGTTGTCCTTCCAGTTCACAGAGCATGGCTTCCCGGAATCCGGAAGCCTCATTCATGCGGCCGCAAGCGGCCAGCAGGCTGCGTTCCCGGGTTTCCCATGCCAGCAGGCGTCGCAGTTCCGGCATGGTCATCTCCGGTCCGAAATTGGCCTTGCCCGCGCCGAAGCGCAACAGGGCGTCCACGTCCCCGGCGGTGATATGGTCCGAATAATGCTGGGTGAAGAGCAGCCGGGCGTTTGAATGCCGATATTTTTCAGCCATCCCGTTGAGATCTTTAACCTGGCGCGGCTTGAACCCGTCCTGGTAGAGTTGAAAGTGATGAGCCCCTTTCCTGCGTTTCAGCTTCATATGGGTGCCGGTCTGGGCCACGACAAAGTCGATACGAGCCGATGTCAATCCACGGGAGACAATACCCCGGCACAGGCGGTCCAGAAAGGCATCGAACCGGCTTGGCGAGGTGAGTCCGCCTTTCTGCTCTTCGGAGCCGACCTCATATGAGATCGGCTCCATTTGCAATCGCTTCCTTTCCTGCTCGCAATAGGCGATCATCTCGATGATGGCCGCTACCACAAGGTCGAGGGGCAGGTTTCCGTTTTCCTTTTCATCCTCTCTGCCGCTGGTGCCGTCCGCGTGCCAGCAGGAAAATCCGGCTTTCAGATCCTCGGTGATATTGTGTTTGATCCATGTCATGACCTGTTGGCGGGTGAGGGCGCGATGGTCGTAAACAGTGTAAGGCCCGCCGTGATCCCGTCCGAAAATGATCGGTCCGTCGTATCCGGTTTCAGCAGCAAGCTCCTTGACAAGGGCCACAAACCCGGATGCGGTGACCCCGGCATACCCACCGTCGGAATTGACCTGGTTGAAGGTCGTCATGATCACGGGAATGGAGCGTGCCATCCGACAGCCGGTCAAACAGGCTTTTAAGGCTAATACATCGGAAAAGCAGAAGGCCAAGATCACGGGTGCAATAAGGCCCCGGCCCCGAAGCCCGCTGATGTGGTCCACGAGGATCGGCATGGTCACTGCACGGGGTTGCATAAAAATACGTTGACCGTTGTCTGCTGAAGGTTATTCGCCCGGGCGTTTTGTTTCGAGCGCATGGATAAATCGTTCCTTGTCATGGATAAATTGCGGACGAGTTTTTATGATTGCCTGTTTTTGGGTATCATCATTTTGCCAGTCCGGCGGCAGGTCGACGGCGGTCGGGGTGATCCGTTTTCGGGCCAGGGGGTTGATGATCACCGGCAGCACGAGGCCAATGACGCTGTATTCACCCTTTTGGCGGGTCGGCTGCAGGATGCCCTTGTGGATGAGCCCAGAGACCGCGGGATTTTCCACGGGCAGTTCCAGGGTGTTCTGGTCGAAGATGGCAAACTCCCGCAGAACGGCCTTTTCTTCCGGATCGAGATGTTTGATCCCGGCATTGATCAGGCGCTTTTCCCTGCGCGCGTCGTGCAGGGGCCGTATATTGACCCAGAGAAATCTGAACAGGATCACGCAAAGGAAAACCAGGATCACGGATACGGCGATCATGATGGGGATGAAATGATCGCGGGCCATCGAACGTGCTTTTGCGGGCAGGGAGGAAAGATGTTGTTCGGCCCAGTCCGGTATGTCGATTTTTTCCGATTTTTTATCCCCGGTCCGGATAACGGATTCCACCGTGTCCCGGCTGATGAAATAGGAGCGACGGCTGTCCTCGAAATGAAGGGTATCACCGTCTGCGATGATGGTGACATTCTCAAAAACCTGTCCGCTTTTTAATATCACCACGTCCGCGCCGGCCGGGAACGGTAACAGCAGGGCCGCAATACAACAAAGCCAGGCCAGTGTCATGATCATGATATGGAGATGTTTCATTTCCGTCGCTCGGTTTACTGTTGCCGGTCTTGCAGGCCGGCGGTTTGCAGGATCGATATTTGTAAAAGTCGGTTGCAAGGGATGCGCAATTCAATTACATTCGTCCATATCACAATAACGTCAATTGAATGTGAATTCAAGACATACCAAATTACCCTGTTTCATGTTCATCTTGGATTCGGCGGTGAAGATATAGATCCATGCGATGCCCGAAATGCCATATAAAGCTTCATGCCTATTATGCCTTTTGCCCGGGTTGCGGGGAACGGATCGGAGCGGGCCGCGGACGGCCGTGGAAGGTCCTGAGTGTCGTCGCCGTTTTGGCCGCCGCGATCATGATCACCCTGCTGGTTTTTCATCAGAGGGCTTTTCAGACGGCCCGGGGCCCCGATCGTCGTGTTGTCTCCCCGTCGGAAAAACCACCCTTGCCGCAGGTTCTGATTCCCGATGCCGGAGGGAAAAAGGCGGATCTCTGCATTTCTGTTGGCACGGTGATCATCGAGGATATCGCCGGCAACCGGATCGCGCAAATGACCGGCGCGGTGACCGACAGTGGATGGGTGGCGGTTCCGGTAAAACTTGGCATCGGCGGTTACAACTGGTATTTTCTCTCTTCCGCCGGGGAAATGCTGGAAATTATCGGCGGCAGGATCGGTGATCATGACACCGCCGGCATCTGGCAGCTTCGGGAAATGAACCGGTTTTCAGGTCCCCGGCTTATCGCCGGGAACCCGGCCGGAGCGTTGCGGTGGATATCCATTGTTTCCGAACTGGGCCTTGAACTGCCCCATGCCGACATTGTTTCCGAACAGCAGAATTTTTTTGTGGTGTCACTGCCGCCGTCGATCCGGGAGCCCGGAGTTTTCGTTCATGGCGATGCTGTTGTGGGATGGTCCTTCGGTCCGTTTCTGGATCACGGGTATATCTGGCGCGGTCCGGATGAGGAAAACATGGTTTATGAATTGAGTGTTTCCGATTATTACCGCGAAACTTTTGAAAACAGCCGGGAGGAGCGGTTCATTCTCGCCTATTCGAAAAAAGATGCCGATCCCCTTGATAAACTGCGATTATTTGCGGACGGTTTCCAGCGGTCTCCCCGACTGCCCGAGCAGGAGACGCCGCCGCATTTGTCGGCCGGCGCGGTTCTACCACGGATGCACGGCCTTGTGTCCCGCCTGGTCCGCGCCGGCCGCACGGAGGATATTTTGGCGGTGCTCGACAGCAGGGTTCTGTCCGGTGCGGGTGATGTGGACCTGTTGACGGCCGCTTTTTCAAATGTCTCTCTTGATGGGGGCATTGAGCGGGCCGTTGGCATCATTGAGGAAGTCCTGCGTGATCCGGGAAATTTTTTAGATATTGATGAAACCAGGATTCGGGTTTTTTTAACGGAAATGTACGGCCGATGGCTGACCATGCTGACCGAAAGCGGTGATTATGCCGGGGGACTTGCGGTTTACGGCCGCGCCGCCGGCAGTGTGGGAGATGATCCGAACCTTAAGTTGATGGGCGCCAGGCTGGCGCTGGCGTTTGACGACTGGCGGATGGCCAAAAACATCATTGGGTCACAATGGTTTCCGCCGGACATGTCCGATCAGGTCAAACAGATTGAAGACCGGATCCGTTTGCAAAAAACCGGATCGGATAAAGTCACCGTCCATTTTGCGTCCGGTGCAGGCCGGATCGGTGTTCATGCCGTGCTGAACCATCGCCTGCGCCAGGGTTTTGTCGTTGATACCGGCGCGTCCATGGTCACCATTCCCGTTGCCGCCGCCAAACAACTCGGCATATATGATGCGTCCGCGCCAAAACAAAGGGTTGTGACGGCCGGCGGTATTGTCTTTGCCCCTTCGGTCATGATAGAATATATAGGTATCGGCGGGTGGACCGAGACCCGAATTGAAGCATTTGTCATGGATCTGCCGGAGCATCCGGGTATCGGTCTG
>CAYZXZ010000053.1:0-558 GCA_964481615.1 uncultured Desulfobacteraceae bacterium
GCAATCCTATCATTTTCATCCTTCGTTGTGCCCGACCAGGGCATGGGGGTTAATTCGGTTTTGCGCAAAAAAGGATAATTTGTTACAAGAAAAGAATCCCCGGTACTTCGGTTTCACGGGATCTCCCGCATTGCCCTGTTTTCATGAATCACCTGCCGCCCGCCATGGCCTTGTCGATGGTCAGCAGGATACGCTCCCGGACAAAAGGCTTGGTGATGTAATCAAAAGCTCCTCTTCGGACGACATCCACGACCGTGTCGATGGTGCTAAAAGCGGTCATGATGACCACCGGCGTGTCCGGACAAATCGCCTTGATCCGTTCCATTACCTGGATGCCGTCCATGCGGGGCATTTTCAGATCGGTAAACACCAGCGCAAAGGATCGGGTGTTAAAATGATCTATGGCCTTTACCGGATCATCTTCAATGATCACCTCATACCTGGTTTCCTCACGGATGATCCGCTTCATCAGGGCGAGCATGTCTTTCTGATCACACGCCCTGTGTCTCCGGCTTTATTGGCAACGTATCACGTTGTTTGCGAGACCTTTGCCGTAAC
>CAYZXZ010000053.1:568-16887 GCA_964481615.1 uncultured Desulfobacteraceae bacterium
CCATTTTACCTCTTTACCTCTCTTAAAAAACCTGCGTTTGTAATCGGTTAAACACCAAGGTTCATGCTTATTTTTATATTCAGGAGCCGCTTTGTCCGGCTTCGGGCAGTCGGACGAAAAAGGTCGTTCCCTCATTTTTCTGGCTGGTCACCTCCATAACGCCGCCGAGACCGTCGACAATTCCATAACAGACGGCAAGCCCCAGGCCGGTCCCCTTGCCCAGGGGCTTGGTGGTGAAAAACGGTGAAAAGATTTTTTTAATGTTTTCGGGACTGATGCCGATGCCGTTATCCTTTACGGAAATTTCCACCTGCTTGCCCTCGTCAATCCGGGCTTTTACATCGAGTATGCCGCCTTTGGACCCGTGCCGCTCCATAATCGCGTATATGGCGTTATTGAAAAGGTTGAGCAGCACCTGCTGGAGTTGGCCTTTATCCGCAAAAACAGGCGGCAGGTTATCGGCGATGACATGATTTATGGCAATGCCCTGCACTCTGGCGTTGTTTGCCACCATGCCGATGACTTCGGGCAGAAATTCGCGCAGATGGACATTTTCCAGCACAGGTTCGCTCCTTCGGCCGAATTTTAAAATGGCCTGTGTGATATTGGCGCACCGTTCGATTTGAATGACGATCTGCCGGATGGAATCATCCAGTTCGGCCAGAGCCTCTTCGTTTGTGATTTCTTTTTTTTCCTTGAGCTCCTTGATGATAAAATCCATCAGAGCCTGCTCGCTTCGAATGATTTGCAGCGGGTTGTTGATTTCGTGGGCGAAACCCGCGGCCATCTGGCCCAGTTCCGCCATGCGGGAGGCCCGGATCAATTGATTTTCAAGCCCTGTTTTTTCCGCATCGATCTTTTTGAGGCGCCGGATGACCCGCCGGGTCTGATCCAGGGCCAGCAGGATGATGATCGTACCGCCCATAACGGCGATCAGGCTGATCAGGTACATGGCGGAGCGGAACTTGTCGAAGGCGTCATGGTTTTCCTGCCGGACCACCAGCAGCCAGGGCTTTTCCTGCAGCCATGTGGTGGCGTATAAAAAGACGTTTTTATAACCGGGTAAGAGCAGATCGCTCAACAGCCAGCCGAATCCGCCGCCGTTGCTTATGAAGGCTTCAATCCCGTCATGGTGCTTCAGGTACAGGGCGCAGTTTGGGTCCAGCTCCAGCAGCTTGCCGCCGGACCGTGGCTCGGTCTGGAAATAGCCAGCCGTGTTGATGATGTAGCCTTCTCCGGTTTTACCGATTCGCACCCTTTTGACCATGTTGTCGAAAATCTGGGTATCAATGGTCGCCCGCAGGACCCAGGTCCGGTCGTTTTCCTTTCGGGCCACGGCGATAATAAAATGGGGGTAGGCTCTGAAACCTAGAAAAATATCGCTGATATGGACCCCTTTCTGCATCACCTCAGCAAACCAGGGCTCGTTCTTATAGAGCTTCCCGGTCAACTGATGTGGGCCGTGATAGGCCACGTGAAGTCCGTCCTGGTTGAAAAGGCCTATGTCGACAAAGGCATTGGAAATACGCTGGAGATTGTCGAAGACAAATTCCAGTTGCCGGGGTCGGCTCAGGGCTTCAAAGGATTCGGTGTTGATGATATATTCAAGATTGGCGCGTCGTTCGCGTAAAAACGTGTCGATCATCTGGCGATGATCTTCAACGATCCGCTGCAGGCTCTCCACGGTCCTGGTTTCAATGGAGATTTTCGAGTAAAAATATCCCACCACGATCACCAGGACAAAAGGAATCAGCGGCACTATGATCATGCTGGACAGAATGGTTTTGCGCATGCGCGAGTAAGTCGGATCCATGAGTGTCACCTTTGCGGGTCAGCGCGGTTTATTGTGTCGTCCGTCGGTTTCTCCTGTAACTTGCGCGTCTGGGCCGAACGGATTTTTCCCTCAAGAACCTGCCGCTTGGCAAATGCCTCTTCCGCCTTGGAGATGAGATCTTCCATGCTGATCGGTTTGGTCAGATAATCCGTTGCGCCCGATCGCAATCCCTCCACAGCGGATTCTGCAGTGGCATGTCCGGTCAGCATGATTACTTCAATCAGCGGAAATCGTCGTTTGATTTCCTGAAGTGTTTCAATGCCATTCATACCCGGCATTTTAACGTCAAGAATCACCACATGGACGATCTCACAGGCTAACATTTCGAGGCATTGCTGCCCGCTGGTTGCGGTCAGTATGTCGAGCCCTTTTCTGGCAAGCAGTTTCGCGGTGGTCAGCAAAAAGCGCTCTTCGTCATCCACAAGCATGATTTTCATTATTTCCATACCCGGCTTCCTTTCTTTGAAAAGCTTTCGCAACCCCTTGCCGATGAGCGATGTTTTTATTCGGATTTCCCGAGAATGAGCACTCTTTCTTGCAAAGCTTTTTTGTAAAATCATTAAATTTCAAGTATCATGCCACGGTTGGGGAAGGTTTACTGATTAATTTAACTATTTGTAATAAAAGTAAGATATTTATATGTACGCCCGGCGGGTTCCGGAAGAAGCGGTAGAGAGTGTCGCCCGGCAAGAGACAGGAGTTGTCTGATTGCGTGGGGAGTGATGACAAGTCGGACATGAAAACCGGCTCATGCCTAAAGATTTGGCGGTTTCAGGAAGGCAGGGGATCATGAAACCTGCTTGGGGACATGGTGTCTCCTGAATGTTTACATACCCGGTCAGGTCATGGCAAATATGGGGCCGATATGACGGTTTTCAAAGCCCCCGCGGCAAATGCAATATAAAAAGGACTTTTCTTTACCGCAATGTGTGAGATACAATTCAAACATGAAAACCGATTTTTATCGCGGTGCGGGGGTTGAAAAAAACAAGATCCGGCTGGTTTCCCTGGCGGCATTTATTTTCATTCTGGCGGCCATATTGCTGGGACTCTGGCATGCCGATGAGATGCGCGACATCGTCAGCCGGCAGTTCAATGACGAGCAACTGGTCATCGCCAGAAATGTCGCGGGCCTGATCGAAAGGGGATTCGGCTTTCTGGAAAAAGAGCTGATCCTGATCAGCCGCGAGATCGCCTCTGACCCGTTCAACACGGGCCTTCATCAGCCCGCCATGCAGAAAAGCCTGAACCGGGTGATCGAAAACGGCGTCCGTTCCATCCGGGTGGTCGATACCGCCGGTTCCCGGGTGTGCCGGTATACGCTCGACGCCCCATGGGAATGGATCGGCCTTGACCGTGAAACGTCTCTTGGGCTTCCGGACCCCGCCAATATCGGTCCTGCCGGGATCTGGTTTTCCCAGCCCCGCATCAGTGCATCGAAAATAACCTTAAACATGGCGACCCCGTTGCCGGGCAGCGACAAAGGGCTGGTGATTTTTGACATCAATATCTCCTGGTTTTTGAATCCCTTTTTAAAGGATATCCGTTCCGGAAAAACCGGGTATGCCTGGATCATTTGTGAAGAAGGTTATTTTCTGTATCATCCCAAGACCGAATTTATCGGCAGGGACGCCTTTAATGTCCGGCAGGAAGAAGATCCGCGCCTTTCCTTTCACACTATTAATTTCATTCAGAAGGAAAAAATGCTCAAAGGGCAAGAGGGCACGGGATTTTACGAGTCCGGATGGCACCGGGGGGAGACGGGGCCGGTCCGAAAACTGATCGCCTACACGCCCATTGACATCGGCCGTGATCCGCCCCGGCAATGGTCCATCGCCGTCGCGACGCCCGTGGCTGAAATCGAGTCCCTGGTGCGGCGGGCCTATAGTCGCCAGCTTCTGCTGCAGTTTCTGATGCTGTCGGTGATTATCTTTGCCGCTGCTGCTGTTTTGCTTTCCGAACGGCGGTGGGCCCGGTTTCTGGAAGCCAAGGTGGCCATGCGGACCGAAGAACTTCAGCGTTCCGAGGAAAAATATCGCTCCCTGGTGGAAAGCGCCGAGGATTTTATTTTTACCGTTGACCCCGACGGCGCGTTCCAGTCCATCAATACATTTACCGCCGGGTTTTTCAGTGTCCGGCCTGAAGATTATGTCGGGAGGCCGCTTGCCGGCCTGCTGCCGAGGCCAGTGGCCGAAACCGTCATGAACCGGGTGCGGCAGGTATTTGCAGAGGGGAAAAGCGGCAGGGATCTTCTGGAATTCAGGGAAGGCCCCCGACGCACCTGGATCAACGCCAATTTCATGCCGCTCAAAAACAATGCCGATGAAATTGCGGCCGTGTTGTGCATCGGCAGGGATGTCACCGAGCATAAAAACCTGGAGAGCCAGTTGATCAACGCCGAAAAACTGGCTTCTTTAGGGACCCTTGCCGCGGGCGTGGCTCATGAAATCAACAATCCCATAGGGGTGATCCTGGGGTTCTGCGATCTGCTCCTGCGCAAGGCCGAACCCGGCAGCCAGGCCCATGAGGACTTGAAGACCATCGAACGCCAGGGATTGCACTGCAAGGAAATCGTCGAGAACCTGCTCAGTTTCGCACGGGTTGGAAAGAAACCCACTGAAAACGCAGATCTGAATCGATGCATCGAAGATGTCGTCAAGGTCGTCAGGCATACCCTGGAGATCAACAACATTGCGATTCATCTCGATCTGGCCGATGACCTTCCGCCGGTTGCGGGCGATTCCCGGCAGTTGCAGCAGGTTTTTCTCAACCTGATCAACAATGCCGTATTCGCCATGCAGGACAGCGGTTCGCTTAGCATCCGCAGCATCCATGAAAAAGCCGACCGCAGGGCAGTTGTCCGGTTTGAAGATACGGGCACGGGGATTCCCGAAGAATCCCTTGATCATATTTTCGAACCCTTTTATACTACCAAATCCGAAGGCGAAGGGACCGGACTGGGGTTGTTCGTCAGCTACGGGATCATCAACCGGTACGGCGGCGCCATCCATTGCGCCAGCCGCACCAGCGGGAGCCCAGGCGGGCCGCCCGGAACCGTTTTTACCATCACGCTGGCAACAGCCGGATGGGAGGATGAACCGTGTCGCGCATCCTGATCATAGATGATGAAAAAGATATGCTTGCGCTGTTGCGGCGCATCATCGACGAAGAGACTTCCCATGAACTCACTGTGGTAAGTGATCCGGTCGCGGCAATCGCATCCTTTGGCGAACAAGCATTTGACCTGGTCATCACCGATCTGAAAATGCCCCGCATGGACGGCATCCAGGTTATGGCGGCCGTCAAGGAAATCCGGCCCGACGTGCCGGTCGTCATCATGACCGCCTATGCAACCATCGATACCGCGGTGGAGGCGACCCGCAAAGGAGCCTTTGACTATATCACCAAACCCTTCCGGCGGGAGCGGATACTGGTGACGGTGGACAAGGCATTAAAATGGCTTGATATTTTAAATGAAAATAAGACGCTTCGGCAGGCGCTCGATGTATCCTCCGGGTTTTCCGATCTGGTTGCCGGGACCCCGGTGATGAACGATATTTTTCAGCGGATCCGCCAGGTCGCGCCCACAATGGGCACGGTGCTCATCACCGGCCCGACCGGCACCGGCAAGGACCTGGTGGCTAGGGCCCTTCATCAGAACAGTCTGCGGCATACCAAAAAAATGGTGACCGTCAACTGTACCGTCATACCCGGAGAGATCATTGAAAGCGAACTTTTCGGACATGTCAAAGGCGCCTTTACCGGGGCATGGCAGGATAAAAAAGGGCTGGTGGAAGAAGCCCATGAAGGCACGCTTTTTCTCGATGAAATCGGCGATTTGAACCCGCGCCTGCAGACCAGGCTCCTCCGGCTGCTGCAGGACGGGGAATATAAGCCCGTGGGCAGCGTGACGACCAGAACCGCCGATATCCGGTTTATCGCGGCCACCAATCAGGATCTCAACGAAGCGATACGGGACGGGCGGTTTCGGGAGGATCTCTATTACCGGCTGAATGTGATCCGTTTTGATCTCCCGCAGCTGGCGGCCCGGGCCGCTGATATCCCCCTGCTGAGTTATCATTTTCTGGAAAAGTATGCCCGTTTGAACCGAAAACAGATCCGGGAGATATCGCCAGAAGCTCTTTCGGCCCTCAAAAATCATGCTTATGCCGGCAATGTCCGGGAACTGGAGAATATCATCGAGCGGGCGGTAATATACTGCCGGGATACTGTTCTGACGGAAAAGAATCTCTGTCTGGATGACGGGCGCATTTCCGGTCCCGGGGACTTTAGCAGGGGCGATGTTCGGTTGGATGATGAAATCAGCAGCCAGTCATTTAAGGATGCCAGGGAAGCCATGCTCAGGCATTTCCATCGCCGCTATATCGAATCCCTTCTGCGGGAAAACAACGGCAATGTCAGCCAGGCCGCTGAAAAAGCGGGCATCCAGCGGCAATACCTTCACCGGCTCATCAAGGAAGCCGGCATTAAAACAAACATTTTTAAATGACCGGATGGATCCGCGGCGGTCCCGGAAGCTGTTTTGCAGCGGACGGGGCGGCCGTTATGCAGAGTGATAAACTATTAATATAAAAGGTGCTTTCTATGACGAAAGCCGAACCTGAAAGCCGGGATAAACAGCAAACCATCCGGCTGCTCCTGGTCGATGATGAGGAAGCCTATGTTGATGTTCCGGCCAACCGGCTCGGCCGGCGGGGGTTTGACGTCACCAAGACCTACAGCGGGACCCAGGCGCTTCAGGCCATGCGCGGCAAGGAATTCGACGTGGCGGTGCTGGACCTGAAAATGGAGGATATGGACGGCATCGAGGTGCTCAAGGTTGTCAAACGCATGGATCCCAAGATGCAGGTGATCATGCTGACCGGCCATGGTTCCGAAACCGCCGCCAAGCAGGGCATGGAATTCGGCGCTTTTGATTATCTCATGAAACCCTGCGAACTGGATGCTCTGGTGGAAAAAAATCAGGGAGGCGGCTTCAAAGTCTTGATGCCCGATATTGCCGACCCTGCCCCCTTCACCCTTGCCCCGACCCTTATCCCATCGGATCATCATCCTTATGATCCTGCCGCATCATTTTACCCGTGGGGCTTTTGGGCAGGATGTCCCTGAAATCCACGATTTTGGGCACCTTGTATGAGGCAAGGTGCTTCTTGCAGAAATCAATGATATCCTGCTCGGTGATCTTGCCCATGTAATCGAGTTTGAGGGAGATGGTCGCCTTGACCGTTTCGCCCTGGTAGGGGTCGGGATGCCCCGTGACCATGGCTTCCTCAACTGCCGTGTGCAGATAGAGAACGTGTTCAACTTCCACGGGCGACACATTGTATCCGGACACCACGATCAAATGTTTGATCCGTCCGGTGAAATGGACGAAATCCTCCTTGTCGACAAACCCCTTGTCGCCGGTGCGGAGCCATCCGTCCGGCAGAAAGGTCATCTCCGTCTCCCGGGGGTTGTTATAATATCCGGCGGCTACCTGAAGTCCCCGGTAGCAGATCTCCCCCTCCTGGTTCCGGCCGACAATATTGCCAAGTTCATCGGTAATCTTGACTTCCGAATAGACGGGGATGCCGATGCAATCGAATTTTTCCTTGATGCCCGGAATCGATATGATACCGCCGCTGTTGGTTTCGGTCATGCCCCATCCATTGATCAGATCAAGTCCGGTCATTTTTTTCCATCTGTCCTGGATTTCCACAGACACGGGCGCGGCGCAGCCGATGGTCATCCGGATGCTGGACAGATCATGTTTTTTCATCAGCTCTTTCTGGTCCATCAAGGCGATAAAAAAGGTGGGCGGGGCGAAAATCACGTTGACGCGATAGGTTTCAAAGATGCGGAAGGCATCGGCCGTATCGAAGATCGGGATCGGGATCACGGTTCCGCCCTGGTAGAAAACCGGCAACTGGTGCAGCAGGTAGCCTGACGTATGGAACATGGGCATGATGGAGAAGTTGACTTCCCGTTCCTCGGTGGCCCGGAAGGCGTGGGTATGGGTCAGGGAATTAAAGACCAGGTTGAAATGGGTTTCAAGGACCCCTTTGGATTTTCCGGTGGTCCCGGCGGTATAGAGCAGCAGAGTCGTGTCCTTGCGGGGATCAACGTCAGCCGGTTCGGTCAGCGGCGCGTGTTTTTCCATGGATGCAAAGAAATCAAAGGTTCCGGCGATCGACCGCTTGGGTATGTCCCAGCACATTTTCAGGGTGGACGGCACAGAGGCTTCCGGCGCCATCCAGTCCCGCAAATGAGTTACGATTTCATGATCGATGAGGCCGTCGGCTTTCAGGTCCACCACTTTTTCATGCCACTGATCCAGGACCAGAATGGTCTTTGCCCCGGAATCCTTGAGCTGGTCGGCGATTTCCTTTGTCTTGTACATCACGTCGATGGGCGTGTGGACGGCGCCGAGAAACGCGGCCGCGTAAAAGGCCACGATATGCTGGAGGGAGTTGGGGAGCATGGTGGCCACCACGCTGTCTTTGCCGATGCCGAGTTCTTTAAGAAAGGCCGCGTATTTGCGGATCAACAGATCCAGTTCACTGTATGTGACGGCCTTGTCTAAAAAGATGACGGCCACATCATCGGGATATTTTTCGACGGTCCTGGCAAATAAGCCGTAAATCGATACTTCCGGCACTTCGGGGATGGCCTCGTAAAACCAGGTGGGATGGCTGATGATATATGCGTCCTCAGGGGCGTAAGTCTGGGAATCCTCCAGCCAGCGGTCGGGATAACCGATCCGTTTGTAACAGTTAAAAAAGGCTTTGTCGAAAAAGCCATGGCCTGCGGTATAGCGGGGCGCCATGATTTTTTTCATTTTTATTCTCCTTGGTTATGGGCCGGCAGGGCAATCTCACTCCGTGCCATTCGGGCCATATCGTCCAAAAATATCAGGAGCAGGTTCTTTTCCCGGGCCACCGGATCGAGTGCATGCACATGGGGCATAGGCAGATCATGGCTTCGGCTCCGGCGTCCGTGGTGTTGCGGATGTTTTTTTCCTGGTCGGGCCTTGGGTCATCCATGCCACGGCCTGGTCCTGATCGACATCCATCCCCTGGCACAGGGTCAGGCAGTCGCCGCACAAATCATAGCTTTCTTTTTTAAACATGCTAAGGCGAGCATAATTGCATGGACATGACGCATTGATTAATAATATATAATTTCAATATGTTGAATTTTAATAGTGTTACACTTATTGAAATTCGATTTATGGCCGGATTAGTAAGAGAGCGGGCAATCGCTGGATCTCATCCACCACAATGGTTTTCCCCGCCGGGATGCGCAGCAATTCCCGACCGAAAAGGCGGGTGTCGCGCAGGTAATCCTGGAAAAGGCCTTCGTCGAGAAGATCGAAATGGTGGGCATTCGGGAATGCATGCCGCGCCCATGTGCTCTTTCCCACCCCGCGCATGCCGAAAAGAAAAAAGCTTTGCTCAGGGGCTTTGAGCAGTCTTTAAATATGACCGATTTGTCACCATTTAGTCATATTTACCGGAAATATGACGGCAAGTCAATCATTTTTTACGATTTTCATTCCCGGATCGGAGGCGTAACGCGGATTTGAATGGCATGCATCGTGTAATATTTTTACCGATTCAATATCCGAAAGCGTTTCGAATTTTTAGAAAGGTCCCGCCAAGCGAAATTACTTGAAATGTCGCTATAAACAAATGTGGGCCGATTTCACAGTATGGATGATGTAACACCTTGAATGCGAAATATGCGTATGAGCGGTAGGAATGATTGATTTGATTACTAAGGCGAGCATAATTGTATGGACATGCCGTATTGATGAATAATACATAATTTCGAAAAGTTGTGCGGCCGGGCAAGGTCGTGCATTCAAGCGGGTGAGATTTCCGCCCCGGAAGGTAGGCCGGCCATCGGGTAGCGTGAGTCCTTGATCGATGGGGGTAACTCTTGAGATTAAGCGTAGGATAGCGAGCAGGCAGGCTGAACATCGTCTTTGTTTACCCTGTTTTCCCGCTTGACTCGTCTCCTGATTGCATATACAAATATTTGCTAAACCAATCAAATCAGGAGGAAAATCAATGACCGCAGAAGAGATCCGGATGGAAGATCTTGATGCCCCGGCGTTTATCGATGCCCAGTGCCGATCCATAAGCGCTGAAGTAGAGCAGGGCACGGCGGTGAACGCCCTTTCCGGCGGCGTTGATTCGTCGGTGACGACCATGCTGGCCCATCGGGCTCTGGGCGCAAGACTGCTGACCTTTTTTATCGATCACGGCCTCATGCGGGAAGGCGAACCCGAGCGGGTGATCAACACCATGCAGGATCTTGGGGTTAACGTGGACCGCGTGGACGCCCGCGATGAATTTTTCGCGGCCCTCAAGGGCAAAACCGATCCCGAGGAAAAGCGCCAGGCCATCACCGACACCTTTTATAAGACCGTATTCGGCCGCCTGGTAAAAGAATGCGGAGCACGCTACCTGCTCCAGGGAACCATCTATACGGACGTCGAGGAAACCATTGCCGGTATCAAGCGGCAGCACAATATTCTTTCCCAGCTCGGCATAGACACCCAACAGGCATACGGATACCAGGTCATCGAACCCCTCATTCAGCTTAGAAAAGCGGGAGTGCGGGCAGTGGGAAAGGCCCTGGGGTTGCCGAAATCAGTCTACAACCGGCCGCCGTTTCCCGGTCCGGCCTTGGTAACCCGGGTGGTGGGCGAGGCAACGCCGGAACGGATCGCTCTGGTGCGTCTGGCTACGACCATTGTCGAGTATGAACTGGCGGATGTCGCCGCGTTTCAATACATGGCCATCCTTCACGAAGATCGGGTCACCGGCGTTCGAAACGGAAAACGCGAATACGGCCGCCAGATCGAAATCCGGTGCTGGGACAGCCAGGATGCGGTCACTGCAACTCCCACCCGGCTCCCCTGGGAAATACTGGAAAAGATGGCTTCCCGGATCACATCGGAAGTGCCGGGAGTGGTCAGCGTGACCTACAACATCACCGCAAAGCCCCCCTCGACCATCGAAGCGGTCTGATGGCCGCCGGTAAAGACGGCTTCGTAATAAGTTTTTGAATTTCAATTCGTTCAGGAAGGAGCAAAGCTAATGACCGTTAAAATCATGCCGTGCCTGGATATGCAGAACGGGCGGGTGGTCAAGGGTGTTCAGTTTGTCGATATCCTGGATGCCGGCGATCCGGTGGAATGCTGCCTGGCCTATTGCAGGGCAGGGGCCGATGAGCTGGCCCTGCTCGATATCACCGCCACCGTCGAGGGGCGTGCCACCATGCTGGATGTGGTCAAAAAAGTCGCGGATGCGGCCACCGTTCCGTTTACCGTAGGCGGCGGCATCAGCGATACGGCTTCCGCTGCGGCCGTCCTTGCCGCAGGCGCGGACAAGATTTCCACCAGCAGCGCGGCATTCCGCAAGCCCGGCGTCATCGCCGAAATGGTAAAGGAATTCGGGGCAGATCGCGTGACCGTGGCCATTGACGCCGCTGTCAATGAAAGCCTGCCTTGCGGCTATGAAGTCTATATCGACGGCGGGCGCACGGCTACGGGCGCCGACGCGGTGGAATGGGCCAGGAAAGTCGACGGCTTCGGTGTTGCCACCATTCTGCCCACCAGCAAGACCACCGACGGCGTAAAAGCGGGATATGATCTTCCGCTGATTCGTAAAATCAAGGCGGCGGTTTCCGCCGAGGTGGTGGCATCCGGCGGGGCCGGGACTCTGGCGCACTTCTACGATGCCGTGGAAGCCGGCGCCGGCATTCTATTGGCCGCATCGGTTTTCCATTTCAACATCATCGCCATTCCCGAACTCAAAGCCTATCTGAAAAGCCGCGGGGTGGACGTTCAGGGGTGATGCTCGGGAAAATTTACGATAAATTACCCAAGGCCGTCTCTCTCGGGATCAACGGGGCCAGGAGGGTGCGCCAGACCGCGTTTGCCCTCGGCAGAACCGGGTTTGAGCGGGTCCTCGGAGATCGATCCGCGCCGCCGGATGCGCTGCGAAAACTTTTTGAACGCCTGGGCGCTACTTATATCAAGCTGGGTCAGTTCGTCGCCAGTTCCCCGTCGCTTTTTCCGCAAAGCTATGTGACCGCTTTTCAGCAGTGCCTCGATCGCACTGAGCCGGTGCCGTTTTATCGCATGGCCAAAATCCTGAAGCAGGATCTCGGTCCCCGCTATATGGGAGAGATTTTTGAAGATATCGATCCGGTTCCGCTGGCCTCGGCTTCCATTGCCCAGGTCTATGCCGCCACCCTGACGACCGGCGAAGAAGTGGTGATCAAGATCCAGCGGCCCGGGGTGGAAGACATCCTGGTCACGGATCTGAATTTTCTCTATTATTCCGCTGTGATGCTTGAAACCGTTTTGCCGCGTTTCAAACATGCCTCCTTGGCGGGGATGTTGTCGGAGATCCGTAAAACCGTGCTGGAGGAATGTGATTTTATTCGGGAGGCGGAAAACATTGCGATTTTCGCAAAATACCTGGAAGCCACGGGCAACATGGCCGTGGTAGTGCCCAAGGTTTATACCGAGGCGTCCTCCGGCCGGGTCCTGACCATGGAGCGGCTTTTCGGTATCCCCCTGACCGACCGGAAACAGCTCATGGCAACCACGGACCAGCCAGGGGAAGTCCTGGGGCCGGCATTTGAAACCTGGCTTTCAAGCATCATGGGATGTGATCTCTTTCATGCGGATCTGCATGCCGGCAATCTCCTGATCCTGGCCGACGGCCGGGTGGGTTTTATTGATTTCGGCATTGTGGGCCGGATATCCGAAAAAACGCGAAACGGCGTCAAAAAACTGGTACCGGCCATGATGACGCTTGATTTCACCAGCCTTGCCGAAGCCATGACGGCCATCGGCATGACACGGGAAAAGGTGGATACGGCCCGGCTCGCCAGGGACCTTCAAACCCTTTATGATGCCGGTGAATCTGCCGATGAAGCCGCGTATGCATATGCCCCGGCCATGGTGGCGGATCCCGACCGGTTTCTTATAGAGATGGTGCGGGTGGCCGAAACCCACGGGATCCGCTTTCCGAGAGAATTTACCCTGCTGCTCAAGCAGTTTCTCTATTTCGACGGTTATCGGGACCTTCTTTTCGACATGGGCGACTGGATGGACGATATGGTGCCGCTGGACATGCCGCCCGGCATCCTGCGGTTTCCCCTGCCGGGAGATATCGGACAGCAAACAGGACAATGAACAAGCGGGAAAATCCGTGATACGTTGATGCGATCAACGGTGTTCATTCAGCCGCCAGTCATAATCAAGGAATCGTACCGACGCCCCCTGTCTGATCTGTTGTTTATGCTGTTCGTTATCCGCCAGCTCGTCAGCATATCGGGCCAGCCACTGCGACAGTGTTCCCCTGCCCTCAAAGTCTTCGCGGTACCAGTGGAAAATGTTTGATACCCGGAGCACGCCGGCGTCTGCGTCGAAATAATTCCGGCTTCGGTCACGGAGAAACCGGCGGGTGCTGTCATCGAGTTGTTGCTTAAGTTTATCGGCCGTAAACGCCTGGTCATGCAACGCCGGACAGCCTATGGATGCGCAGTTTACCGCGAAATGAATGCAGGGTTCATCATATTTTCCGGGTTCACGAATCATGTCGTGTTCCACCTGGTCTAAGTGCATGTCTTCTTCCAACAGGCGGAAAAAACGGATGCGCCAGGGATTTTGCCAGAAGCGGCCGATATTACGTATGGATTCTGTCGGATAGTTGTCGATAATCAGTTTCAGCGTAAAAGCATTATAGGCATTGATGAGAAAGGCCAGTTGCGCATCAGATTGCCATTTATCAAAGGCCTCACGGGAAACCGTCGACAGAGATTGCAGGTAATTTTCCATGGTTTCAGGACTGGCTTTCAAAGCGGCATAGTTAACAGTGGTGGCAGTTCCGTCCGCATTCCAGCGCACATGCTCCTGCAGTACGGCCGTCAGTAAACCATGCTGATGGTCGAAGGCCTGCGCAAAAACAGGCCATGTCAATAACAGCACCGTCAACACTCCTGTATTCTTTATCATGCGCATATTCATGCTCGATCTCACTGATGAAAAATGTTTACGCCATTGCCAGATCGTAATCGGATAAAATGCGAATTTTTTTTATAGTATGTACGGAAATTTATTAAAATTCGTTGTTTTTTTTATACCCTTACCCATGCATGATATTTTTCAAGCCATTTGAGCACCTTTTCCGGGGCATGGTTTTTTTTCCATTCGCCGGCTGCGTATTTATTGGCCTCGGCCATGGTGGGGTAGGTATGAACCGTTGACAGGATCTTGTTCAACCCCAGTCCGTGTCTTACGGCAAGGACATATTCCGCCATGATATCCCCGGCATGGGCTCCGACAATGGTGACCCCCAGGATTTTATCTTTACCGGGTTTCGTGAGCACTTTAATGAATCCGTGATCTTCGGAGTCGGCAATGGCCCGGTCCAGATCATCAATGTTATATCGGGTCAGCTCATAAGCGATGCCTTTTTCCCTGGCTTCTGTTTCGTTGAGCCCGACCCTGGCGATCTCGGGATCGGTATAGGTGGTCCAGGGAATCGCTCTGTAATCGACTTTAAAGGATTTAATCGCACCGAACAGCGCGTTGACCGATGCAAACCATGCCTGATGCCCGGCCGTATGGGTGAATTGATAGGGCCCGACCACATCCCCCGCGCAATAGATGGTGGGGATGTTGGTCCGTAAAAATTCGTCGACTTGAATGGTTTTCCGCGGCGTCAGTTCCACGCCCAGTTCTTCCAGTCCGAATCCGCTGATATTGGCGGCACGGCCCACGGCCACCAGGATCGCATCGAACGCCACCTCAACGTCGCTGCCGCTGTGATCGCAGACCAGAATTTTGGCATCATTTTCGATTTTTACCGCTTTTGCCCGGTGTCCGGTGAGCACCCGGACCCCTTCGCTTTTTAGTTTTTTCTGGATCAGTCCAGCCACATCGGCGTCTTCACGGCCCATGATCTGCGGCATCATTTCCACCTGGGTCACGGTGGACCCAAGCCTGCAAAAGGTCTGGGCCAGTTCGCATCCGATGGGACCGCCGCCAAGAATCACCAACCGGTCCGGCAACGCCCGGATCTCCCATACATTATCTGATGTCAGATAGTTCACTTGTTCCAGACCGGGGATGGGCGGAACAAAGGGACGCGCGCCGCTTGCCACCACGATTTTTTTTGTGGTCAGGGTTTTGCCGTTGACTGTAACCGCATACGGTGAGATGATTTTTGCATCTCCTCGGATGCATTCCACGCCCAGTCTGCTGTACCGTTCAACCGAATCATGGGGTTCGATTTTATGGATGACCGCGTGAACCCGCTCCATGATCTTTGCAAAATCAAATTGAATGGATGCGCTTTTAAAACCGAAATCTTCGGCCCGTTTGGCATACGATAAAATTTTTGCCGAACGGATCAGGGCCTTGCTCGGCACGCAACCGGTATTCAAGCAGTCGCCGCCCATTTTGTGCTTTTCGATCAGCGCCACTTTGGCCCGGACCGTTGCCGCGATATAAGACGTTACCAGGCCGGCGGCACCCGCCCCGATCACCACGAGGTTATAATCGAATTTTTTTGGGCGCGGGTATTTGGCCAGAATTTTTTTCGACTGGATCACCGCGATGATCTTTCTGGCGATCCATGGAAAAATACCCAGCAGCACAAAGGAAAAAATCAGCCCGGGCGACAAAATGCCCGATATGGAATCGATTTGTGATAGTTGCGTGCCTGCATTCACATAGACGGCAGTGCCGACCAGCATGCCGATCTGGCTGACGATATAAAAAGTGCCCACCCGGATGGATGTGAGCCCCATCACCAGATTGATCACAAAAAACGGGAAAAGCGGCACCAGTCGCAGGGTAAACAGATAGAAAGCGCCGTCCTTTTCGATCCCTTCATTGACGGCTTTGAGTTTATCTCCAAACCTGCGTTGCACATAATCTTTCAATAAAAACCGGGCTACCAGAAATGCAAGAGTCGCGCCGATGGTGCTGGCAAAGGAGACCAGAAGGAGACCGAGCCAGAATCCGAAAATCGCGCCGCCCGCCAGGGTCATGACTGCGGCTCCGGGAAGCGACAGCGCCGCCACAAGGATGTAGACCGCCATATAGATCGCCATGGTTATCAGTTGATGGTCGGTGTAATGGGTTTCCAGGGATAGTTGACGGGATTTGAGATAGTCGAAGGATAGGTACCGGCCGAGATCCAACCCGAAAAAGAAGATCACCAGCGCGGCGATCGCCAGCACGATCAATATTTTGGACCAATTTGATTTCATTTTTTCTCCGATCGGTTGCCGCTTCCAGTCTGTTCGAAAATCGGGGATGACAGTGCTGCATAACGTCCGGTGTTATCCGTTTTGTGAGCCTCTCCGGGAGATGCGCAATCTCGCTCGTAAACATACTTAGTGTTTGAACGGAAAAAATTATAATCAATAATAACTGATTGTTATAAATTTA
>CAYZXZ010000054.1:0-16785 GCA_964481615.1 uncultured Desulfobacteraceae bacterium
TGTTCGCACCCATTATGGCAAGGATCGCGGCACTGTCAGGTCGGAAAAAAGGAGCGGATGCAAACGGTGACGTGGCCATGAAGGTGATCGCCGACCACAGCCGGGCAGCAGCGTTTCTGATTGCCGACGGGGTCCTGCCGTCCAACGAGGGAAGGGGATATGTGCTGCGGCGCATCCTGCGGCGGGCCATCCGTTACGGCCGCAATATTGCGCTTGTCGATCCCTTTCTGCATGAAACCGTTGCGGCGGTTTTTGCGGCCATGAAATCCTCCTACCCGGAATTGGCAGAAAGCAGCGCTTTTATCTTAAACGTGATTAAAAACGAGGAAGCGCGTTTTTCCGAAACCCTTGATCACGGCCTCAAGCTGCTCAACGAGACCATTGAAAATCTCAAAAGCGCACGGGTTTCGGTGATTCCCGGTGATGTGGTTTTCAAGCTCTATGATACCTACGGATTCCCGCCGGATATTGTCACGGATGTGGTGCGGGGAACGGATATCGCGGTCGACACGGAAGGTTTCCGGTCCGCCATGGACGTGCAGAAGGAAAAATCGCGATCCGTGGCGGTTTTTTCGCAAATGGGCGATGCCTACCGGCAGTTTATGGCCGAAACCGAAAAATTGCCGGAATTTGTCGGATACGACCGGCTTTCCCAGGAGACCGACATCGTGTTCATGGTGGAAGACAACCAGGCGGTGGAATCAGCCGAACAGGGTAAAACCGTGGATATCGTCACGGCGGCCACGCCGTTTTACGCCGAGTCCGGGGGACAGGTCGGCGATACCGGCGTTATTTCCGGTGACGGTTTTTCCGTAACGGTGAATAATACTGTCAAGGATCCCACAGGCCTGATCATCCACAAGGGAATGGTAACGGAAGGCACAATTCGGTGCGGAGCCAGGACTGTTCTGACCGTCAATCCGGACCATCGGCTTGCCACGGCCGGCAACCATACGGCCACGCACCTGCTGCACGCAGCTCTGCGGACGGTTCTGGGAGACCATGTGCGCCAGTCCGGCTCCTATGTGGGTCCGGATCGGATGCGCTTTGATTTTACCCATTTCGCCCAGGTGGGCAGAGATGTTCTGGATCAGATTGAAATCCGGGTCAATGCGCGGATACGGGAGAATATTCCGGTTTCAACTCTTGAAATGGACGCGGAAGAAGCTTTGCAGAGCGGGGCCGTGGCCCTGTTCGAGGAAAAATACGGAGACCGGGTCCGGGTGGTGTCCTTAGAAGATGTCAGCCGGGAATTGTGCGGCGGAACTCACGTGGGCCGCACCGGTGATATCGGTTTGTTTAAAATCATCGGTGAATCGAGCGTGGCCTCCGGTGTCCGGCGGATCGATGCATTCTCCGGTCCGGCCGCGCTGGCATTCGTGCAAACCGGCGTCAATACCGTAAATGACGTGGCCGCCATTCTGCGGGAGCGACCGGAGACGGTTGCCCGACGGGTGGAAGCGCTGCTGATCCGTGAAAAGGGCCTTGAGAAAGAAATTGAAAAACTCAAACGCGCCCTTGCCGCCGGCGCCACGGATAATATCGATTCCGGCATGCAAACCGTCAACGGCGTCAAGGTCATCGCCCAGCAGGTGGACGTGGAATCCCCTGCCGTGCTGCGGGATCTGGCGGACAAATTCAGGGACAAGATCGGCTCCGGTGTCGTGGTGCTGGGGGCGCAAGCCGATGGCAAGGCCCTGCTCATCGTCATGGTGACAAAAGATCTGGCGGGTCGTTTTCATGCCGGCAACATCATCCGGGACCTGGCTGCGGAAGTCGGCGGAAAGGGCGGGGGGCGTCCGGACATGGCCCAGGCCGGCGGTCCGAACCCAGAACACCTGGACAAAGCCATTGCAAAAGCCTACGCGGTTATTGAAGCGGCGGGCTGATATTCAATGATCAGCCAACTCCTCTAAATGCAATATTTATGGAACCCATTGATCATTGAGGGCTGATAAAAGATTTGATAAATTAAAATAGACTTCATTACGCGTCACTTTACCATTTTCGATTTCCACAATATTCATTCCAACCACGCCCGGCGGAGGGAAGAGGCGGGGGGATTGAAAGAGGATCCCCCCGCCTCTTCCCTCATGTGGTAAACTTTTTCACGACCATTTTTGGTAAGTTTTATCACGACCTGATGTGACACCAGTGGTTTTATGAAACAAATCACCCGCAATAATCTTTCCGATCAAATTTTCGAGCGAATCAGCAGCCGGATCATCCGCAACGAGCTAAAGCCCGGCGAAATCATTTACGAGACCCAGATTTCCAAGGAATTGGGCGTCAGCAGGAGCCCTGTCCGGGACGCCCTGCACAAGCTGGAACAGATCCGGCTGGTGGACAAGACGCCCAAGGGGATCTACCAGGTGACGGAGCTGACCCCTGAACTGATTGAATCGCTGTATGACACCGCCGTTATTTTATACCAGTACGCTTTTGCCAGGGCTGCGGAAAGAGCCGATGCAAACGATCTGGCTGAAATTGAAAAAATTCTGGCTGAAATTGAAAAAAATATTGAAGGCAAAGCATTAGACCGTTATCTAACCAATGTCTCCCGAATGGCCCGGGTCATTTTGCGTGCGGCCCGCAACCCCGTTGTCGAACGGATCGCCCTGGAACTGATGCCAACAGCCGAGCGCGTTCAATGGGCCTCCATCACTTACCTGCCCGACCAGATGGCGACCATCGTCGATCATTTGCGGCAGGGATACGCGCATATCGCGGCTCGCAGATCCGAAGCCGCGGCAAAGGCCTTTTATGATTTCGCCACCATGCACATCAATATCGTGCTGGGCGCTATGAAGGAAAAACAGAAAATGGCCATGCGACTGTGCGGGATTTTGTAACCGGTTGGAAAAAGACCCATTCAACAATCGGGCACGCTCTTAAAAAGCGAAATTGGGTATCTGCTTGACGCAAGTTCCCCCAACATATAGTATAGAGCGGTATGAGCAGTCCGCATCCAATAGCGGGAGAGGACTACCCCCGCACATATCAAGAGTTTTTGGAATGGTTTACAGATGAATCGGCATGCCGTCGATATATAGCGCTTTGCCGCTGGCCAGATGGGTTTAAATGTACTCAGTGTGGCAATAACGCTCAACCTTGGATTACTGCTCGCGGATATCTTCATTGTCGGCAGTGTGGATGCCAGGTCTCGGTAACCGCAGGAACTATTTTTGAGCGCACAAGAATGCCCTTGAGAACTTGGTTTGCGGCAATGTGGTTTGTGACCAGCCAGAAAGATGGTGCGAGTGCTCTGGGGTTGAAACGTGTTCTTGGATTGGGAAGTTATCAAACCGCATGGACATGGTTGCACAAAATGAGGCACGCCATGGTTCGACCTGGGCGGGATCGACTCTCCGAGCGTATTGAAGTCGATGAGACATATATCGGTGGCAGCGGCATAGGTAGTAAACGAGGCCGTGGCAGTGAAAAAAAGAGATTGTGGTTATAGCAGTTGAAGTTCATTCGCCAAAAGGATTCGGATGTGCGCGAATGCGCAGAATTCCTGATGTGTCTGGTGCCAGTCTTGTATCCTTCATCTGTGACGTTGCCGAGAAGGGCTCGGAAATTCTTACTGATGGGTGGAGAGGCTATAATGAGTTGTCGAAGTATGGTTACCGGCATAACAGAGTTGTTTTGTCGGATACGGGAGATCCAGCCCACGTCAGCATGCCCGGCGTTCATCGTATTACCGCTTTGCTTAAAAGATGGCTGATGATGATGAGTACGCATCAAGGATCGGTGAGTGGAAAGCATCTTGATTATTACCTTGATGAATATACGTTTCGTTTTAATCGGCGCACATCTCGGTCTCGAGGCATGCTATTCTATCGACTTATGCAACAGGCTGTGATGACTGGTCCATTAACGTACCGACAAATCGTCCAAAGATAATACAACATATAGAGGTTACTCGCGTTAAATAGATACCCCCTTTATGCAAAATTATGCAAATCATGGATGAAAATCTCAAGCAGGCGATCATCAAAGCTACGGCCGATGAGCCATTCGCACGGCGGATGGGGTTCCGGTTGACCGATCTGGCACTGGGCCGTTCAGTTGTTGAAGTGGATTATCTGCCCGAACACATGGATAATATTTACCAGAGAGCCCACGGCGGAGCTATTTACGGGCTTATTGACGAGGCCTTTCAGGCCGCGTGCCAGACCCACGGCACTATTGCCGTAGCCCTTAACGTCAATGTCAGCTATGTCGCAAGTCCCGAGCGAGTTACCCGGTTGCGGGCCAAAGCCAGAGAGATTAGCCGGTCTAAAAAGATCGCACACTATGACATCCAGGTCATGGATTCGAGCGAAAACCTTATCGCCACCTGTCGGGCCGTCGCATTTCGAACGGATAAGCCGATTCCTTTTTATCAACCCTGATGAGGATGGTAACACAAACAAAACTTCCAACCAAATTCATGGAAATTCGGTGATTTAAAAATACCGCGAAGCAGGGTAAATACTTTCACGGAAAAGCTTTTTCGCCTTTCAGAAAAAGCCGGATACGTTCCCCGACCTGATCAACATCATCCGGAGAATACCATTTTATTTCCCTGTCTTTTCGAAACCAAGTCAACTGGCGTTTAGCATAATGCCGAGTGTCGCGCCGCAGGGTGTCGACCATTTCATCAAAATCCGTGCGCCCGGCCAGATACGCCAGCACATGACGGTATCCAAGGGCCTGCATGGATCGGGTCTCTTTTGTATATCCCATGGACAGGAGCTTCTTTACCTCATCAATGAGCCCTTCTTCGATCATTTGCTTCACCCGTTCATCGATCCGCTTATAGAGGATTTCCCGATCCAGGTTGAGACATATCTTTAAAACGTTAAAAAGATCATCCCCAAAGCCATGGGCATCCTGGTATCGGGACATGGGCTTTCCGGTAAGCATGCAAACTTCGAGGGCCCGGATCACCCGATAGGTATCATTGGGATGGATCCGCGCCGCGCTGACCGGATCATGAGAGACAAGCCGCTGATAAAGTCTTTCCGCGCCCTCTTTTTCGGATGCTTCCCATAATTTGCCGCGGATTCCGTCATCATGCGGGGCTGCATCAAACAGGCCGTGAATCAAGGTTTTGATGTAAAACCCGGTTCCTCCCACAACAAACGGAATCCTGCTCCGGCCACAAAGATCGTAAACCGCCGCGCGGCCCTCCCGGCAAAACCGTGCCGCGTCATAGTCCACATCCGGTGTTACAATGTCGATCATGAAATGGGGAATCCGATTCCGTTCCTCTATGGACGGTTTTGCCGTGCCGATATCCATATATCGATATATCTGCATGGAATCAGCTCCGACAATACCACCACGAAACCGGTCGGCTAACTTCAGAGAAAGCGCTGTCTTACCGACCCCGGTGGGCCCGCAGATCAAGATGATTTTTATTTTTTCGTCACTTGAGGCGATCATGCTTCCACCCTTGTCAAAAGAGAAAATTTTGGAGCCCGGTTATAATTTTCATCAAGTTAAATCAAATCGGTAAAGCATTTATTCAAAATTTTATTGACATCACAACTCTTTGAAGATATCAAGCCGTTTGAATCAAAATTTGTAGATCTATCGGAATTTACTGTTATAATTTTGACCTCGCAAACATCTAAATCATCTTTTTGCGGGCGCAAAAACGCCTGCGATACCGGATGGACGACAGGAGCGAACAGGACATGACAAAGGATGTAAATGGTTCAGTAGTAGTCGTCGGCGGCGGCATCGCCGGCATGCAATCCGCCCTGGATCTTGCGGATTCAGGTTTTTACGTATATCTGGTGGAAAAGGGACCGTCCATCGGCGGCGTCATGTCCCAGCTAGACAAGACCTTCCCCACCAATGACTGCGCCATGTGAATTATCTCGCCCAAACTGGTCGAGGTCGGCCGGCACCTTAATATCGAGCTTGTAACCCTTTCCGAAGTCAAAGAAATCAAAGGGGAAGCGGGAAATTTCAAAGTCGAACTGCTGCAGCAACCTCGGTATATTGATACCGACAAATGCATCGCCTGCGGCGTGTGCGCCGAAAAATGCCCGAAAAAAATTGAAGACACCTATAATGCGGGACTTGCCAAGCGAAAAGCCGTCTACGTGGAGTATCCCCAGGCGGTGCCCCTGAAATACCGCATCGATCCGGATACCTGCATTTACATTCAGAAGAAAAAATGCGGAGTCTGCGAGAAAAAATGCCCGGTGGACGCGGTGGATTTCACCCAAAAGGAAAAGACCGTCACCCTCAACGTGGGAGCGGTGATCCTTGCGCCCGGCTTTGAGCCTTTCAACCCTTCGGCATTCGACAACTACCAGTATGCCGGCCATCCCAATGTGCTGACATCCCTTGAATTCGAGCGGCTGCTGTCGGCGTCGGGTCCCACTATGGGACATGTGACCCGGCCTTCGGATCACCAGGAACCGAAAAAAATCGCCTGGTTCCAGTGCGTCGGTTCCCGCGACCAGAACCGCTGCGACAATTCCTATTGTTCGTCGGTCTGCTGCATGTACGCCATCAAAGAGGCTATCATTGCCAAGGAGCATGCCGGCGATGATCTGGAATGCGCCATCTTTTTCATGGACATGCGGACCCCCGGCAAGGAATTCGAACGCTTCTACGAGAACGCCAAAACCAAAAGCGGGGTCAAGTTCATCCGAAGCCGCGTTCACACCATCACCCCCGTGGGCGACTCCGGCGATCTGGAGCTTCGATATGTCACCGAGGACGGCGGGCTCAAAACTGAAATTTTCAACATGGTGGTGCTCTCCATCGGTATGCAGACCCCGCCGGCCCTGGTGGAACTGGCCAGGAGCCTCGGCATTGAACTGACGCCGGGCAAATTCTGCCGAACGGAAACCTTTGCGCCGGTGGCCACCTCCAGGGAAGGCATCTTTGCCTGCGGTTCGTTTCAGGGCCCCAAGGACATCCCCCAGGCCGTCATCGATGCCAGTGCCGCAGCGTCTGCGGTAGGCGAGCTTCTGGCGGATGCCAGAAACACTTGTACCCGGGCAAAAGAGGTCATACCCGAAACCAATGTAGTGGGCGACCGACCCCGGATCGGCGTCTTTATCTGCCGCTGCGGCGTCAATATCGCCGGCGTTGTGGACGTTCCTTCAGTGGTGGAATACGCGGCCAAGCTTCCTTACGTGGACTATATCACGGACAATCTGTTCGCCTGCTCCCAAGATTCTTTAGACGGCATGAGCAAGCTCATCAGGGAAAAAGGCTTAAACCGGATCGTTGTGGCAGCCTGTACGCCCAAAACCCATGAACCGCTCTTCCAGGAAACCCTTATCAATGCCGGTTTGAACAAATACCTTTTTGAAATGCCCAATATCCGGAACCAAGATTCCTGGGTTCATAAGAACAACCCGGAGCTGGCCACCAAAAAAGCCAAGGATCTTGTCCGCATGGCCATTGCCAAGGTGGCGCTGATGGAACCCTTGACGGAAGTCCCACTGCCGGTCCACCAGACGGCAATGGTGGTAGGCGGCGGCATCTCCGGCCTGGCCGCGGCCAAAAGTTTCGCCGACCAGGGGTATGAAACCCATCTGATCGAACAGGACGCCTTGCTCGGCGGCCAGGCCCGCGGCATCTTTCATACGGCAAAAGGGGAACCGGTCGGGGAAAAACTGGGCGAACTCATCCGCGCAATTGAAACCGACGAAAAGATTCACCTGCACCTCAACACACGCATCTCGGCGGTTGAGGGTTTTGTCGGCAACTTCAAATCAACCCTTTCCACCAACGGGACCGGCATGGATATCGAACACGGGGTGGTCATTCTGGCCACCGGCGCCTCTCCTTTGACGCCGGATGAATATGCCTTTGGCCAGGATCCCAGAATCATCACGAGCCTGGATCTGGACAGAAAGTTCATCGAAAATGATTCCGGGCTCAAAGACATCCAATCCGCAGTATTCATCCAGTGCGTGGGTTCCAGGGAACCCGACCGGATATATTGTTCCCGCGTATGCTGCACCCACAGCATTGAAAACGCCCTGGAGCTGAAACAACGCCGGCCGGACATGAGCGTATACATATTGTACCGTGATATCCGGACTTACGGAGAAAAGGAATACCTCTACAAAAAAGCCCGGGAAAAAGGGATCATTTTTATTCGCTATTCCATCGACCAGAAGCCCCGGGTGGCCTTTAAAAATGGACGCGTGACCGTTACCGTGACCGATCACGTCCTAGGTCGACCCCTGGAACTGGACGCTGATCTGGTGACCCTGGCTACAGCCATCATCCCCCGGGGCGACGAGCAACTGGCCAATTTCTTCAAGGTCCCCATGAACGCGGACGGCTTTTTCATCGAACGGCACGCCAAGCTCGGACCATCCGAGTTTGCAACGGACGGCGCCTTCCTCTGCGGCCTGGCGCATTATCCCAAGCCCATCGACGAATCCATTGCCCAGGCCAAGGCCGCCGTGTCCCGGGCCGTCACCCTGCTGGCGAAGAAAACCATTTACAGCAGCGGCACCATCGCCCAGACTGAAACCGTCAAATGCGCATCCTGCGGCGTCTGCGTGTCCCTCTGCCCCTACAGCGCGCCTTCATTTATCACCGAAGGCCGGATGGCCGGAAAGGCGGAAATCAACCCCGCGCTCTGCAAGGGTTGCGGGCTTTGCGTAGCGTCGTGCCGCTCCGGCGCCCTCCGCCTGAAGGGATTTGATACCGATCAGATTTTTTCTCAAATATTTGAAATGGATGAAGCGGTGTGACCATCGACAAACGACATCTTTTTATTTTAATGACCGCGATAAAAAGATGAAACCGTAAAAAGTCGCATATATGATACAGCGCAACCCGGAATTTACAGTTTTTTACGAAGCCTTCAATACGAGGCGCAGATAAGGAGAGCCAAGACCATGGCAGAGCATGAACCCAAAATACTGAGTTTTTTGTGCAGCTGGTGCAGCTACGGCGCCGCCGACCTGGCCGGCGTCAGCCGGATGGAATACCCGCCCAACATCCGAGTCATCCGAATCCCCTGTACCGGACGCATGAGTCCAAAATTCATTCTTGCCGGCCTGCGCCGGGGCGCCGACGCCGTCTGGGTATCCGGGTGACACCCCGGAGAATGTCATTACCTGGAAGGTAATTATTACGCACGCCGAAAATTCGCATTGATAAAAAATCTGCTGGAGCACACGGGAATCGCGCCAGGTCGCCTTCATTTTTCATGGATCTCTTCCGCTGAATCCACAAAATTCGTGGATGTGGTCAAGAAAATCACCGAAGAAGTAAAGGCCCTGGAGCCTGCCCTGAACTATGCCAAAACCAAACCCAAGGCTAATTAACATGAGCAGATATACAGAAAAAATCAGAGAAATCGCCGCGAGGCTGCTGACGGAAGAAAAGGTCGACCGGGTTATCGGTTTCCGCAAGGGAACGGTCCCCATGATGAACCAGCCCCATTACGTCACTTCGCCGGACATGGCCGCGGAACTGACATGGGACAGCCATTGCGGTCTGAACCTGGCCAATTACGTCACCGACCGGAAGGAGCGCATCGGTATTATTGCCAAAGGATGCGATTCCCGCAACATGGTAACCCATATCATTGAAAACAAGATCAAACGGGATCAGCTCATCATCATCGGCGTTCCCTGCACCGGGATGGTCGACCGCAATAAGATCTGCGCCCTGTTTGAAGAAGAAATCACATCAGCGGAAGAAACCGGCGATGCCATAACAGTTTCCGGAAACGGCTTTTCCAAAACCATCGCCAAAACCGATGTGCTGCGGGAAAACTGCGCCGTTTGCACCCACCGCAATCCGGTAATCCATGATGAAATGGTCGCCGATCCGGTTGCGGAACAGACCGGCGTGGATGCATACGCTTCCGTACGGGAGGTTGAGGCCCTCTCCCCCGAGGAAAAATGGGACTATTTCCAAGACCTGATCTCTAACTGCATCCGATGTTATGCTTGCAGAAACGCCTGTCCGCTCTGCTACTGTCCCACATGTTTCGTTGATGAGTCCCGACCCCAGTGGGTGGGCAAAAGCCAGGATCCCATCGATGTCCGGACCTTCCACCTGCTCCGCGCCTATCATTGCGCGGGCCGGTGCACGGACTGCGGAGCCTGTGAAACTGCCTGCCCCATGGGGATCAAGGTTCGGGAATTCACTAAAAAACTCAACAAGGACTGTTTTGAACTCTACGGGTGGGAAGCCGGATTGACCACAGACAAGCGCCCGCCGCTGGATACCTTCAAGACGGATGATCCGGAAGACTTCATCCGGTAAATTTCATATATGCGTGAAAAATCACGTCACACGATTCTCATAAGGGCATGGATATGAAGTTCATCAAAATCGATAAGAAAGGCTTAAAAGAAGGGATCGACAAGCTCAAACGCACCCATTGCGTTTTCGGCCCGGTCAGGGAAAAAGACGAATTTGAGTTCAAAGCTTTAGGGGATGCCGACATACCGGAATTCGGCTTCAGCAATACCCGGATGTCTCCGAAAGCAATCGTATACCCCCAGACCCAGATCATGTTCACCTACAGCATAGACGATGCCGACGACGACTGCCGCATTCTCAAGGAAGTTCCCCAGGATGAAAAGCCCAGGGCGGTCATCGGCATCCGGCCGTGCGACGCACTATCCTTCCCGCTGGTCCGACGCAATTTCGACACCCCGGAATATCAGGACACCTTCTGGGTCAGGGCCTATGAAGCCACGACCTTTGTGGGTCTGGCATGCAACGCCCCCTGCTCCACCTGCTTCTGCACCAGCGCCGGAACCGGCCCCTTTGGAAAAGAAGGCCTGGACGTGCTGCTGGTCGAAGACGGCGGCGATCTTTTCGCTGAACCCCTGACCTCCAAAGGCCAAGCCCTGCTGAAGGCCGCCGGATGGACCGCCGAAGCGGGAGGCGGCGCCGAAGAAAAAATCGCCTCCATGACCGCGGCGGCAAGTGCCCGCATCACATCAGCGGTCTCTTTTGATAAAATAAAAGAAAGACAGATTCTTGAACTCTACGACGCCCCTTTCTGGGAAGAAGAGGCTTTCCCCTGCATCAACTGCGGGACATGCACCTATGTCTGCCCCACATGCTGGTGTTTTGACATCCAGGATGAAACCTATGGAAAATCCGGCGTCCGCATGCGCAACTGGGATTCCTGCATGTCTCCCCTGTTTACCATACACGCCTCGGGTCATAATCCGAGAGATCGCAAATTCGAACGGGTACGCCAGCGGTTCATGCACAAACTGAAATATTACGTGGATAAATATGATAACGGCATTCAATGCGTAGGCTGCGGCCGGTGCGTCCGGCTCTGCCCGGTCAACATCGACATCCGCAGCATATGCAATAAAATTAACAATTTCGATCCTGAAGCCTGTAGGTGCGAAGTGGCATCGTCATAACAAAGGGGGCATACCGTGCAAAATCCGTATTTACCATATCCGGTGCGGATCGATCAGATCATCACTGAAACCGAAGATAAAAGTTTAAAAACATTCAAGTTCGTATTTATCCGTCCCGGAGATGAGGAAAAATTTGCCTATCGTTCCGGCCAGTTTGCCGAACTTTCGGTGACCGGCATGGGGGAAATCCCCATCGGCATCGCGTCATCGCCAACGGAAAAGGGATTTGTAAAATTTACCATATTTAAAACCGGCAAGGTGACCTCCCATCTGCATACGATGCGGGAAGGGGAAATCATGGGCATCCGGGGGCCCCTGGGCAAACCCTTCCCCTGGGAAACCCTTGAGGGGAAAAACATCGTCATTATCGGCGGCGGGTTTGCGTTCACCACGCTCCGCTCTTCCATCATCTTTATGACCGATCCTGTCAACCGTTCAAAATTCAAGGATATTCACGTCATTTACGGCGCGCGGACTCCCGGAATGCTGCTCTACAAGGAAGAACTCAAGGCTTGGGCTGAACGCGACGACATACACATGCACATCACCGTGGATGGAACGGATGATCCCGACTGGAAATACCATAAGGGTTTTGTCCCGGCCATCACTGAAAAATATGCGCCGCCGGGCGACGCCGAAACCTATGCCATTGTCTGCGGTCCGCCCATCATGATCAAATTCACCCAACCGGTTTTAGACAATCTGGGCTACAGTCACGATAACATCATCATGTCCCTTGAAAACCGGATGAAATGCGGTATCGGCATCTGCGGCCGATGCAACATCGGCAAGGATTTTGTATGCAAGGACGGCCCGGTATTCACGCTGTCCCAGCTCAATGCCATGCCCAAGGAATATTAATCCGTTTTTGCGGCAAAACAATGACATCGCAGGATCCGATCGTTGCCTTTCCCGGCGGGATAAATTTCATATTGACATTCATGACAGTTTTTTATATAAAATAAATTTAATTTTTATTTTCAGTATTTTAGAATAATCGTCAAGGCAGACGCCGTTAAATAATTTCAATCAAACCAAAGGAGGAAGTTTTCCATGCCGACAGTTGAATTTCAGGGAAGCACGTTTAGCATCGACGAAGACGGTTTTATCGACAACTTTGAAAACTGGAACGAATCATGGGTGCAATTTGTCAAGAAAGAGGAAGGCATCGATGAATTAAATGAAGAGCACAAAATGGTCATCAATGTCCTTCAGGACTATTACAGAAAAAACGGTATCGCCCCCATGGTGCGGATCCTGTCCAAGCTGACCGGTTTTAAACTGAAACATATCTATGAACTCTTTCCGTCCGGGCCGGGAAAAGGGGCCTGCAAAATGGCCGGCCTTCCGAAGCCGACCGGATGCGTATAAGGGTTTTTCCGCGTTACCGCGCGTACCCGGCAACGCATGCCTGATGCAACTGAAAAAGCCCTGCTTGCATGAGCAGGGCTTTTTGCTTTTATACACCTAATTTTTAACATCATATCATTCATGACCAAACTCGACAGCATCGACAAGGCCATTCTCAACCGGATCCAGTCGAACTTTCCCATCTCTTTGCGACCGTATCAGGATATCGCCCTGGAACTGCATCTTGATGAAGACGACGTGATCGAAAAGGTCCGCCATCTAAAGGAAAACGGCATTATCCGCCGCATCGGCGGAAATTTCGTGCCGGGCAAACTCGGCTTTGTCAGCACCCTCTGCGCCGGTCACGTTCCCGAGGAGAAGATCGCGCACTTCACATCCGTGGTAAACACCTATCCGGGGGTCACCCACAACTATCTCCGGGACAACCATTACAACATCTGGTTTACCTTTATCGCGCCTTCCGAAGAAATCATCGATCAATATCTTTATGAAATTTCACAAAAAACAGGGGTGGTCGCCATCATCAACCTGCCGGCGACAAAAGTATATAAAATCCGGGCACATTTTGATCTCTGAGTTTTGGTGGAGTTTTTATGCAGGATATCAGGATCGCTGTCGTCACTATGAACGCCCGCGCCAACGACACCGCCGGCAACCTTGAGAAGGTCGCCGCATGGGTAAAGGCCGCGTCGGCCCAACAGGCCCGGCTCATCTGTTTTCCCGAGCTTAATCTCACCGGCTACCATACGGGAAAATCGATTATCGACTCGGCCCAGCCCGTCCCCGGTCCCGCATCCGATTTTGTGGCAGAACTCGCCGAAAAATACAATATCACTGTCCTGGCAGGACTGGCGGAAATCGATTCCCGGAAAAGATTGTATGCCGCCCACCTGACGATGGGGCCCGACGGCGTGGCGGACATCTATCGCAAAACCCATCTCGGCCCGCCCGAGCGGAATCTTTTCACGCCGGGCGATAGCGCTCCCGTTTTTGCAAAGCCCGGCATCCGGTATGGGATTCAGCTCTGCTACGACGCGCATTTCCCGGAGTTGACGACCATCATGGCCATAGCCGGCGCGGACGCAATCTTCATACCTCACGCCTCTCCTGGCAATTCAGCGCAACAGAAACTGACCTCCTGGCTGCGGCACCTTCCGGCCAGGGCCTTTGACAACGGCCTTTTCATCGTCGCATGCAACCTCTGCGGCGACAACGGCCTTGGTCTGTCGTTTCCGGGTGTCGCGGTAGTGATCGGTCCTTTAGGAAATATCATCACCTCGTATACGGGAACCGACGAACAGATGCTGATCACGGACCTGACCGCCGCTGATCTGGATGCGGTGCGCGACCACCCCATGCGCTATTTCCTTCCTAATCGGCGTTCCGATCTGATTCAAAAAAACTGACCTTATTCCCATATTCACCGAATATCGAAAAAATCGACTAGAAAAAGACTCAGCCAGGGAATGTAAGTGATGAGCGCCAGACCAACCAGCAGGATCAGCAGGAAGGGAACCGCGGCCCGGTAAAGGGTCATGATCGGCTTTTGAAAGCGGAAGCAGGAGATGAATAAATTCATGCCCACGGGCGGAGTGGTGTAGCCGATTTCCATGTTGGTCAGAAAAATGATCCCCAGGTGCACCGGGTCAATGCCATAGCTTAAGGCAATGGGCAGGATCAGGGGGACCACCACCAGCAGCGCGGAATAGATATCCATGATGCATCCCACGATCAACAGGAAAATATTGAGCGCGATGAGAAACACCCATTTGGACGTGACCAACTTCTGCATGGCTTCCAGCATAATCATCGGGACCTGGGCATCGATCATGAAATTGGTCAAAACCAAGGCTGAGCCGAAAATGATGAGAATGCCGCCCACCAGCACCATGGAGTGATGCATGATCAGGGGAAGATGACGGATCCGGATTTCCCGGTGAATCAGGGCTTCTACAACCAGTGCATACAAAACGATCAGGGCCGCCATTTCCCCAAGGGTGACAAGCCCGCCGTAAATCCCGATCACCACGATGACCGGGATGCAGAGTTCCCACTTGGCCCTGTTTCCGGTTTTGATGATCCTGCCGAAAGAGAGTCGCTCCCGGATCACTTTAGAGCGCACGCCGATAAAGGTGCTGTAAATGGAAAGCAGCACAATCAGGAGAATGCCCGGGATAATACCGGCGGCGAACATTTTGGTGATGCTGGTTTCTGAAATCACCCCGAAAAGAATAATCGGCAGACTGGGGGGGAACAGCAGCCCGAGGCTGCCCGAAGACGTCAGCAGGCCCAGGCTGAACTTGTCGGGATACAACTCCTTGATCATAGCCGGATAGAGCAGCCCGCCAAGGGCGATGATGGTGACGCCCGATGCGCCGGTGAACGCGGTGAAAAACGCGCACACGGCCAGAGCCACAATGGCAAATCCGCCCGGGAGCCATCCCAGGACGGCCCTTGAAAAATCCACCACCCGGACCGACGCCCGGCTTTCGGCAAGAATAAAACCGGCAAAGGTGAACAGCGGGATGGTATACAGGATGGGATTGCTGGCGAACTTGTTGTAGGTATCCACCACCAATGCCGCAAAGGGGATGCCGGTGGCATAAAAACCCACCATGGCAAAAGCTGAAATCACGATAAAAACCGGCGCGCCCAGAGCCGCCATGAGCGCAATCAGGCCGATCAGTGCAATGCTCACCGCTTATTTCCGATCATGCCGGAAATTCCCGACAGGCTGTTTAAAACGAAACGGAGGGCGATAACGGCATATCCGAGAGGCAGGATAATTGCCATGACCCACAGAGGCGTATTTAAAAACGCCGAGCGGGCCTGTCCCTGGTATTCAAAATAGATAAACTGGACGGATGCGACCACGAGGATCGCGCAGATCAGGCAGGAAAAGAGGTTGACGGCGATATCGGCATACCGTCGGAAGCCATCGGGCATGAAATTAGTCAGCGCATCGATCTTGACATGGGAGCTGCTGCGGGTGGCGATGCCGGCGCCGAAAAACGCGATCCAGAGCACCAGGTGCCGGACCAGCTCATCCCCTCCCATTATACCCGACTGGTAGAAATTCCGCAGCAGGATCTGCACCAGGACCATGGCCACCATGACGCCCAGGAACAATACCAGCAGGAGCTCTTCGGCCCTGGACAGAAAACGGCCGAGTTTCCCGCCTCCCCAGCCGGATTCCGCGCAACAGAGCAGGCATTCAACCTGACCGTTCTCAAATTCATAACCACACTTGAGACACTGCATGGCCGGTCCTATCGGATGATTTCTATGTGGCTGTCCGGATGCGCTTTTCGGTACTCCTCCAGCAGGACCAGTGTCTGATTAAGGAATTCCCTGGGATAAAGCTTTCCCACCATGCTTTCCCGTACTTTTCTGGAGGTTTCAAATACGAACTCAAACTGTTCCTTGTTTTTTTGCGGATCGAACGGAACAATCTTGATGCCGACTTTTTTTAAGACCTCGATGGATTTTCGATCCTGTTTCCGGGTATGCTGGCTGAGCCGATCTATATGGCGCTGGCAGATCTCTCTTATTTTCTGCCGATATTCGGGGGACACCCTGTTCCACACCTGATGTGAGACAATGGTGGCGCCATGGATATTGGTGGTGGGATACTCGCTCATGTGTTCAAACCGTTCATACCAGTGATAGGCCACCGCACCATAGGGGGTGATGCTGGCGGTATCGATCAGTTTGGTGGACAGGGACGTCATGACATCCGTAAAGGAAAGGGGCACCGGTGTGATGCCCAAAGCGTCGAACATGGCTCGGCTGATCTGGTCCCCTTCCCACATCCACCACTTCTGCTGCCTGGCGATCTCAAGGGAAGTAATTGGAACCTTTGAAAAAGTATACACAAAACCGATTTCGTTCCAGGCCAGCACCGCAAAGCCCCGTTCTTCAAAAAGCTGATCCATTGTGGGTCGGAGGGATTTACGCACGTATTCGACTTCATTATAATTCCAGAAAAGAAACGGCAGTTCGGTCACCTTTACTTCCGGTACGATCTGGC
>CAYZXZ010000055.1:0-16720 GCA_964481615.1 uncultured Desulfobacteraceae bacterium
CCGCGTACAGGTCTTTTTATCGTGCGTTCTGCATCATCATATGATACGAAACATTTGGGGGTACGGGCCGGAGCAGCAGGTCCGTTTGGTTGCAGAGTGTTAACCTGCTAAAAATGCTTCGACTTCTGGCGGAACGCCTCCTGCCTGCACCCATCTTGCTCCCAATTTTCATCCTCGGGGGCAAAAAAATTTCTTTCATAAATGTTTGGTTGCGCTATAATTCACATATCAGAGCAATCCCGGGCATTCCGCCCGGAAGCCGCGAGCGGAGGGCGTCATGTCGGCCGGTTTCACGACATTTGCGGAAGTCATCAGTTTTGCGGTGATGCGCGAAGAGGATGCGTGCGCTTTTTACAGTGATCTGGCGGCAAAAACGGATGATCCCTTCCTGCGGCAGATTTTTGTGGAGTTTGCCGAAGAAGAAGCCAAGCACAAGCAACTTCTGGAAAGTATAGACGTCAAGACCATATCGCGTCTGTTCGGCAATGTCGTAAACCGAGTCGTTGACATGGGGATTTCGGAAAAACCGGCTTCCGCATCACCGGGAACCGGCATGTCGGTCAGGGATGCCCTGATTCTCGCCATGAAGCGGGAGGAAAAATCCCAGAACCTTTATTCCCTTCTGGCCGAATCGACCGGCGATAATGATCTCAGCCTTCTTTTCGTGGGGCTTGCCCGGGAAGAGGCGGGGCACAGACTTCGGATCGAAAAGACATACCATAAGCTTTTTGCCGGAAAGCCCCCGGCCGCAACCCTCTGACGGACGGACGGCGGAGAATCCGGAAGAATGGAAATCGAATCGACATAGAACGCGACATCGGTGCACATTAACATTAAAACAAGGGTGGTGAAATATGCCGGTTATAACCATTGCCCGTCAATTCGGCGCCGGCGGACGGACGCTGGGTCTTCTCATTGCGGAAAAACTGCAATTCCGGTTTCTCGATGATATTGTCATCGCCGAGATCGCCAAAAAAGCCCGGGTGACGCAAAAAACGGTCCAAGCCATGGAGCGGGAGGCCGGAGGCCTGATCTCCAAGATCATCTCCGGCGCGTTGAGCCGGGATTATGTGGAACGGATCACCGGACCGGAGAAGGGATACCTGGATGAAAAAATCTATGTGGATATGCTGTCCACCATAATTCCCGAACTTGCGGCGGGCGACAATGTGGTGCTCCTGGGTCGCGGGGGACAATATTTTCTCAAAGATGATCCCAATGTCTGGCATTTTCTGCTGGTGGCCGATATGGCCGACCGCATCAAATTCATGCAGCAGTTTTACAATCTGTCCGACGCCTCGGCCCGTCAGGAAGTTTTAAGCGGCGAAAAGCGGAGGGCCAACCTGTACCGGCGGATTGGAAAGCAGGATTACGATAACCCCGGGATGTATCATATGGTGCTGAACATGAGCCGGATTTCTTTGGATCAGGCATTGCATCAGATCTGCACGTTGGTTCAGAATCCGCCGAAAGCAAAGGATTCCGGAGCCAGATGATCCTCAGCCGGCATATTCCAATACATTTTGGCCTGTTTGCGGCCGCGATCTGTTGTGCCGGCCCATTCTCCCCATGCAGAAAACCACATAGATCGTCATTGTAAAAAGTTGATTGAGATTGAAAAACGGGTCAAGCGCCATATTCTGAGCCGGCCCGCCTATTTTTTCGCGTCCACGGCGCCCGGCATCGAAAAATTGTGCCGCGCCGAACTTCTGTCGATGGGTTTTCCGGCTGAAAATCTCGTGATGGAAACGGGCGGTATCGCTTTTTCGGGCCGGGTCCATGACGGCTATCTTGCCAATCTTCACCTCCGTACGGCCAACCGGATACTGATGCGAATGGCCGCTTTTTCCGCAACCCATTTCAGGCGCCTGGAAAAGCAGGCAGCCGACTTGGCGTGGGAGCTTTATCTGCCGGCGCATGCCGCATGCAGGATCAGCGTCACTTCCAAAAAATCGAGGCTTTTTCATTCCGGCGCGGTTACAGACCGACTCAATGCTGCCGTTGCGGAACGACGGCGGTCAACGGGCATCGTTTCGGCATCCAACGATCCCGGCGGGATATCGGCCCAGCGGATCTTTGTGCGCGCTGAAAATGACCGTTTTGTAATTTCCATCGACAGCAGCGGCGATCTGCTGCACAAGCGGGGTGTCAAAATCCATGCCGCAAGCGCGCCCATCCGCGAGACCATTGCGGCGGCCATCCTGATGCTTGCCGGTTATCGCCCCGGCGATCCCCTGGTGGATCCCATGTGCGGGTCAGGGACCTTTTCCCTTGAAGCGGCCATGATCGGCAACCGCATCCCGGCCGGCTGGTATCGAAAATTTGCGTTTATGGCTTGGCCCTGTTTCCGGGAGAGCCGCTGGCGTCACATCCGCAGGGAAGCGGAAGGGAAAATACGGGCGGCGGACAGCCCCGTTATTTTCGCTTCGGATATCGACCCGGAGACCTGCCGGAATCTTGAAAACACGCTCCGATCACACGAAATGTCGGGTTCCGTGTCCATATCGGAGAGAAATTTTTTTGATCTGAAGCCCGCGGATTTTCCGATACCGCCATCACGGGCTGCGGATGCGCTGATGATCATCAACCCGCCGTATGGCCGGCGAATGGCTCTTGGATCATCTGACAGGAAGGGATTTGCAGCCATATGCCGGAAGCTGGCCGCGGATTTCAAAGGCTGGAAAGTCGCTCTGATCGCGCCGGAAAAGGACCTGGTTTGCCTTTCTCCGCCGGGATTGACGGTTCGTTCTTTCTTTCATGGCGGTCTCAAGCCTTCTTTATTGACCGGAAGGATCGCCTGACATGCCGGATCGATCCATGCAGGGCAGTCCGTCGATTCTCCTGGTTCATCCGCCGGTTTCCAAGCCCTGTGAACCGCCGGCCGGCATTGCCCGGCTGGCCGCGACCCTTTGCCGGAGCGGCCTGGATTGCCGGATGCTTGATGCGAACCTGGAGGGGATGCTTTTTCTGCTGAACAACCCTGCTCCGGCGACGGATACCTGGACCCGGCGGGCCGTCGCCGGCATTGAGGCCAATCTGAGAGCCATCCGCTCCAGGACGCTGTATGCGGATAGGGACAGATACCGAAGGACGGTCCATGATATCAACCGGGTCCTTTCCATGACCGGCCTGCCTGCCGGAACATTCCTTTCCCTTTCCAATTACAAGGTCGGAGCCCTTTCCCCGTTGCGGAGCCGCGATCTGCAGGCGGCGGCGGAAAAGTTTTCGGAAAATCCCTTTTATCCGTATTTCCGGCAGCGGTTTGCGGCCCTGGCCGAAGAACGGTCACCGGATATCGTCGGTTTTTCCGTAAATTACCTGAACCAGGCCCTGTGCGCAGCGGCCCTGGCAGCCGTGGTCCGACAGGTCGCTCCAGTATCCCGCATCATTTTCGGGGGAGGACTTATCACCTCCTGGATGGCGATGCCCGGGTTTGTCAACCCGCTGGCGGGGCTGGTAGACGATATGGTTGCCGGTCCGGGGGAAGGCCCCCTCCTGGCCCTGTGCAACAGGGCTTCGGTCCCGGAAAGAGAATGCGGCTTTGATTATAACGGCTTTTCACTGGACGGCTACCTGTCTCCCGGCCCAATTCTGCCGTATGCCGCTTCCCGGGGGTGCTACTGGCGCAAATGTCGGTTCTGCCCTGAAACATCCGAGCAGAGCGGGTTTTTTCCGACCCCGGCGGAAGCCGTCGCAAAAAAATTGGAGCACCTGGCGGCAAAGATGCAGCCGAGCCTGATCCACTTTGTGGACAATGCCCTGTCACCGCGTATAATGCGCTGTTTGATAAAACAACCACCAGGCCCGCTCTGGTACGGATTTGCCAGGATCACCGAGCATCTGACGGATATGGATTTTGTTCGCGGGCTCAAGGCATCGGGTTGCGCCATGCTCAAACTTGGGATTGAATCCGGGGACCAGGCAGTCTTAGACGCGCTGGAAAAAGGAACGAATTTGGAGACCGTTTCCGCGGCTCTGCGCACGCTTAAGGCTGCCGGTATCGCCGTCTATGCCTATCTGTTGTTTGGAACGCCGGCCGAGATGCGTGAAAGCGCGATCAAGACCCTTGATTTTGTCGTGAGGCATGCGGACTGCATTGATTTTCTGAATCCGGCGATCTTTAATCTTCCGGCCGGCAGTCCGGAGTGCGATCAATTGAATACGTCTGAATTTTACCCCGGGGATTTATCGTTTTACAGGGAATTTATACATCCTCGTGGCTGGAACCGAGACCATGTAAGACGCTTTCTGGCAGAAGAATTTTTCCGACATGACGCGATCCGGGCCATCATCAAACGGGATCCGCCGTATTTTACATCCAACCATGCCCCCTTTATGACGGGGTTGTAAAAAACATGATTTTGTTTTGCTGCGGGAGACAAAAGACTTTTCATGGGCGCATCATGGCTGGTTGACAAGCATGGATGGAATCGATATGAAACCGGACATTTTTTAACGCACACACAAGGAAGGGAAGGTGACAATGATCAAGTTAGAGACCAGCATGGGGGATATTTTCATTGAATTGAACGCGGAAAAGGCGCCCAAATCGGCCGCCAATTTTCTGGCATATGTCAACAGCGGTCATTACGACGGCACCATTTTTCACCGGGTCATTGACGGGTTCATGATCCAGGGAGGGGGTATGACGGCCGACATGGCTGAAAAACCGACCATGGCGCCCATTGAGAATGAGGCGGACAACGGCCTGAAAAACGAGGCATACACCGTGGCCATGGCCCGTACCCCGAATCCCCACAGCGCCACATCTCAATTTTTTATCAACGTCAAAAATAATCATTTCCTTGATCATACGGCCAAAACCCCCGGGGGTTGGGGATATGCTGTCTGCGGCAAGGTGGTCAAGGGGCATGCCGTGGTCAACAAGCTCAAAACGGTCTCCACCGGCCGGAAGGGGATGCATGATGACGTGCCCGTGACTCCGGTGGTCATCAATCGGGCCCATGTGGTGGAATCCCCGAAACAGGAATGATCTTCCGGCAAAGGCAATTCTCCATCAATTTTATCAGGGCTTTTTGTATTGCAAAAAGGATCAATATCGGAAATATTGTTCGTAGTTTGACCGCTTGCATGATGACATCGGCCTTTTAAAACCATGGGGAGGGAAATTTATGGCGGCACAGGCGGATAAGGTGCCGGGCAGGGCGTGGGTAGTGGTGTTTGCGGGCACCACGGTGAATTTGTGTCTGGGGATTCTGTATGCCTGGAGTATCTGGAGCAAGGCCCTGGTCTATGATCATACCGACGCAAAAGTGGTGCTGGAAATGGCCGGGCACGCCATGCAAGGAATCAATGAAGGCTGGCATTACCTGACCAATGCCCAGGCATCCACGCCGTTTTCCCTGTGATGATTTTTGCCCTGTTCATGATCCCCGGGGGCCGCATTCATGACCGCTTCGGTCCAAGGTTCGGAGCCACGGTGGGCGGCCTCTGTCTGGCGGCGGGTTGCATCATTGCCGGCATGATGAAGAGTTATACCGGCCTGATCATCGGTTTCGGGATCCTCGGCGGCATGGGCATGGGCATCGGTTATGCGGCCCCCACCCCCGCGGCGCTCAAATGGTTCGGTCCTCACAAACGCGGCCTGATTGCCGGCCTTGTGGTGGGCGGTTACGGGGGCGCGGCCCTCTATATCAGCCCGCTGGGCAAATGGCTTATTACCAAGTTCGGCATTTCGGGAAGTTTTATCGGACTGGGTGTTTTCTTCGCGGCCGTTATCATTGTCGCGGCCCAGTTCCTGTCATGGCCGCCCCAGGGTTATGTGCCGCCCGGCGGCAAACCATCGGCCAAAAAAACGGCCGCCACCACGGGAAAAGACTGGACCGCCGGTGAAATGCTTAGAACCTGGCAGTTTTATGCCCTGGCGGTGCTCTTTATCGGTTCCACCCAGTCCGGCCTGCTGATTATTGCCAATGCCGCCGGAATACTCAACACGGCTGCGACCGACATTAAATTTCTGGCCGTCAATGCATGGATACTGGCATCCTACGGCGGCCTAGTGAATGCCGCAGGCCGGGTGGGAACAGGCGTTTACAGCGATAAGATCGGCCGGGACAATGCCTATGCCATCAATTGCGGGTTATCGGCCCTTTGTCTGGCGGCCATGCCATGGGTGATCGCCTCCGGCAACATCGTGCTGCTGTTTATCGTGGTGGGAATCGCTTACTGGCAATACGGCGGCGGACTTTCACTGCTTCCGTCATACACGGCGGATTTCTACGGTGCCAAACATCTGGGCGTCAATTACGGACTGGTGTTTATCGGCTGGGGTTTCGGTTTTTTCATGGCCCGTCTGGCCGGCACCATCAAGGATATCACCGGCAGCCTGGACCTGGCGTTTTACATGTCGGCCGGCATCCTGGTGGCCATGGTGCTGCTCAGCCTGGTCACTAAAAAGCCCGCGCCGCGTTGAAAACGTTAGCCTCGGATAAGCGCAGTTGCGCCGGAAACCGGAATGTGATATTCGAATAACAACCTTGTCAATTTTGATTCATTGGTAAAAAGTCTTTTAATGAGCCCGTCAATTCTTTATTGAGAGGAAATCATGAACGTCTCCATCAACAAGAACGAGTACAAGACACTGCTGGAAATGCTGGAAATCGCGAACTGGGTGCTCAATACCCACAAGACCGAGGATGAACCCCGGACAAAGAAGTTTCGTGATATGGAACAGAAATTTTTTGCCCTTGCCAAAGACATGGGTGTTGCGGATTTTTTCGAGTATGATCCGGAAATGAAGGCTTATATCCCCACCGTAATATATGATGAAACCATCGATGTGTTCGACTATATCGATGAATATGATGACGATACCTTCTGGGACGAGCTTTGCGACCGGATGGCATACCGGGACATGGTCCGCCAGGAAGGTGAGGAAGTAGTTGAAAAGATGGAACCCCCGGACCGTTTCGCTAGGATGGAGGAAATCCGTTCCGTATATTTTGATGAGTTTCTTGAACACGGCCTTGAAAGGATCACCCTTCAGAAATGATGGAGTTATAGAAGGTGCAGGCGGTGTCTTTCGGCAATATTTTTATTGACACGTCAATCCCGGAAATAGTATTGAGGGATCAATTTCGGGCAGAAGCCTGAACCGAACACAACATATATATTTTTATAAAAAATCGAACCACGAAGGAAATCGCGTCAGGAAGGCGCGAATTTTTTCGTGGTTTTTTTATTTCAGGAGGAGACAAAATGAAAAAGAATTTATTATTGACGTTTGTAAGCTTCTTGTTTTTCGGAATTATTCAACCGGCGCACGCTCATTTCGGCATGGTCATCCCCTCGGATTCCATGGTCATGGCCGATGACAACAGGACCATTGATGTTACGATGTCATTTTCCCATCCGTTTGAAATCATCGGCATGGACCTTACCAAACCCGCATCAATTACGGTGATTGAAAACGGGAAAAGCAAAGATCTGCTTTCCGCGCTTACCGAAATCAAGGTTATGGACAAGCAGGCCTGGCAGACAAAATACGCCATCGGCCGCCCCGGGCTTTATGTTTTCTGCATGGAACCCCGGCCCTACTGGGAGCCCGCCGAGGACTGCTTCATCATCCACTACACGAAAACCGTTGTCGCAGCTTTCGGCACAGACGACGGCTGGGACGCGGAAGTCGGATTGAAAACCGAAATCGTTCCCCTGTCAAAGCCTTATGGACTGTATGCCGGGAATCTGTTTCAGGGTATTGTCAAGCTGGATGGTAAGCCCGTTCCCTATGCCGAAGTGGAGGTGGAATATTACAATAAGGATAAGAAAGTTATGGCCCCTTCCGATTACATGATCACCCAGACTCTTAAGGCCGACGGAAACGGTGTATTTACCTATGCCGCGCCCGTGGCCGGCTGGTGGGGTTTTGCCGCGTTGAATACAGCCGATTTTCAAATCGAAAAAGATGGTGAAAAAAAGGATGTGGAGCTTGGCGCGGTCATCTGGGTGGAGTTTCAGGACTGGAAAGAAAAATAGGAAGTGGGGGAAGATAAATGAAAAAATTCATGTTTTATTGCTGCTGCATAGTGTTGCTGATTCCGACTGCAAACCCAGCCTGGGCCATGCATGAAAAAAGTTCGGAAACACGCGTTGAGGATCTCTCGACCCGGATTGGCGCGCTGGAAAAATCCGTTTCAGAAAACCAGGAACGGTTCGGCTGGCTGGATCGTGTTTCCATCAACGGCCTGCTGGAGGCCGAAGCGGGTTATGAGAAATACAAGCCGGACGCATCCGGTGAAACAGGTACGGAAACGAGCGATATTGTGCTGGCTACCATGGAACTCGGTCTAGATGCGCGTCTTAATGAAAATATCAGCGGGCACGTCCTGTTCCTGTGGGAAGAAGATGACACCGAGCCTGTGGATCTTGATGAGGGGTTCATCACGATTTTCGGAACCGAACAGCTGCCCCTGTATCTGCTGGCAGGAAAATATTACGTTCCGTTTGGAAAATTCGAGTCATTTTTTATCAGCGACCCTTTGACCCTCGAACTCGGGGAAACCAATCAGAGCGCCGTTATGTGCGGTTATCACCACGACGTTTTTGATGTCAATGCCGGCATCTTCAATGAGGATATCAATAAAACAGGAAAGAAAGACCATGCAAGGAGTGTTTTCGCCAGTGCGACCGCGTCCCCGCCCGAAGATTTTCATGAGAACCTGAGCCTGACAGCCGGGGTTTCTTATATCTCAAATATCGCCGACACCGAGGGCCTGTTCGAACAAATCGTTGATGCCGACGGCGACGGTGAGCCGGACGGCGTAAGCGACGATATCGCGGGCATCTCCGGATTTATGTCCATCGGTATCACGGAAAAGGTTTTTTGCGTTGCGGAAATCGTTTCCGCCCTGGATAAATTCAATGAAGGCGAGCTGGCGTTTGCCGACGGCAAACGCCAGCCCAGTGCCTGGAATCTTGAAATCGCGTATGTTTCCGAATCAAATATGGGAGCTGGGCTCAAATACGAGGGCGTTGATGACTGCGGCGATTTTCTGCCGAAATCCGGCTATGGCGGTATTATCTTCTGGTATCCGTTTGAAAAAACATATGTTGGTTTGGAATATCTGAACCAGGATTTTGAAAACGATGATAATGTTCAAAAGGTTACCGTTCAGTTGGCGTACGCGTTTTGACGGTAATGCTGGTTTTATTGTAGGTACATTATCAAAACAGATGCCGGAGAAAATGATATGAATTTAAAAATGAAATATATTTATTTGATATTATTTGCTTTTTTTATACCGGCGAACGACGCCTCCGCCCATCGGGTGGTGGCGTTCGCCTGGGTGGACGGTGATACGGTTTTTGTTGAAAGCCAGTTTCAGGATGGAAAGAAGGTGGCAGGCGGTGAGGTGAAGGTATATGACCTTGAGGGGCAGGTGTTGCTCACTGGAAAAACAGATGCAAAAGGTGAATTTTCTTTTAAAATTCCAAAGCCAGCGGGGATGCGGATCGTATTGAATGCCGGAATGGGGCATCAGGGGGAGTGGACGCTTCCGGATACCGAGGTGATTGGGTCTCCCGGTTTATCGGAGAAAAATGAAATCAACAGACCGGCGGATCGGATCAATCCTGAATCTGTTGACATTGCGGAAAGCCAATCTCGGATGATCCCATCTCCCCGGGAGGAAGATCCCTCCCGGCCGGACGCTTTTTACGATGACAAACAAATTGAAGAAATTGTCGAGCGCGTGCTGGAAAGAAAACTCAAGCCCGTTACCCGGATGCTCGTTGAGCTGCAGCAATCCGGTCCGTCGATATCGGAGATTTTCGGCGGCATCGGATATATTTTCGGGTTGATGGGGGTGGCGATGTACTTTATTTCAAAGAGAAAGAAAGATTGATGCGCCGTGCCGACATCAGGCCGTAATCCACTATCAGTGATGGATGGTCGTTACCGGGCATTTTCTTTGGCTTTCAGGGCCAGAGTCCTGACCCGCTCGAAATCCTTGTCCGTCAAAATCCCTTCTATACCGGTGATGGAGGCCAGCCGCATGCCGTGTTTGAGCCCCATTTTATAGATTTCACTTACTTTTTCCCACTGGATTTCCCGGCCCACGCTGAAATTTTCAAACCGACCTTCTAGAACCAAGACGATGGCCTCTGCCATACTGGCATACGCCACTCCGGGCGGCAGGCCGATATCTTTTAGTTCCGGCTCTCCCGGCAGGGTGATTTCCCCGGAGGCGATGATCAGAATATCCGGCCGTTTTTTTGCGTCTTTGAGGGTGAAATTAAGCGGTCGGTTCACATCCGTGATCACGCAGCCGGGTTTGACGTTGCTGATGTCCAGCATCTGCTTGGCGGGCATTGCCGTTGCGGTGACGATGACGTCCATTTCCGGAAGGTATTTATCGGACCGGGTGGAGATGGTGACATTGACATTTTTGAATTCATTATAAATCGACTCCCTCAGAGCGAGCAGCTTGGCATCGTGGCTGTCCACCATGTAGACTTCTTCGAAGGCGGTTGCCAGCAGCTTGCAGCAGACCGATCCGACGGCGCCGGTGGCGCCGATGACCATAGTTTTTCCCTTGAGTTTTTTCCCCTTGGCGACATCGATGAGGCCCATGCGCCGGACGACTTCGGCGGTGGCCCAGAGGGCAGCCGATGCGCTGTAACTGTTTCCCGTTGTGATTGGGATATCGGAGAGCTTGGCCACGGTAACTCCCGCATCGCCCATGGCCTTGGTCAACGCCCCGAGTCCCATAATCTGTGCTCCAAGATTTTTGGCGATCCTGGCGGCCTTGAGCAGTCGGGTGTTGATGAATTCAGGATTATGGGCCAGCATTTGTTTAGGGGTCGCGCCGATGGCGATGAGCCAGCCTTCGGCTTCAATCCCTGTGGGTGACTTGATGCCGGTGACTTTCGAGTATATGAATGGCGGCGAATAGGCCATCATCTTTTCAATGGTGTCCATGGTGGACTTGGGCGTCAGCCGTGAAATCATGCGGACCGGTTTGATTTTTTTCAGATAGTCCTGGGACAGTGGATGAACTACGAAAGCGAACCGGTTGACGCGCTTCTCCCGGCCTGAGGGAAAAATAACGCGCGGATCCATGCGCAGTTCCGAGATAACCTCCAGCAGGTCGTCGCTGGTTAACGTGTCAGATGTTTTGCCCAGGGCCGTCATGATCAGGGCCTCGATCACACTGAAGCTGACTACGCGTTTTAAGATTTTCGGTGTCGTGTCGATGATGCCGTCAACACCCCTTTCCCTTAGAAATTTCACCCGGTCGTCATATGCGATGGAAGTGATCACGATTTTGCCGCCCAGTTCCCGGATGCCGCAATTGCCAACGTATTTGTAAAACTCATGAAAGGGAACCACAATAAAGGAAGCCTGCTGAATCGCCCGCTGGATAATGAACTCATTATAGGCCCGAAGCGGCATGGTGTAATTGGAGAACTGCTTGCTCGGCACCCACTGAAGCAGGCCGTGGATTCCCTTTGCATAGAGTTCCAGGTCATCATAGGAATTGATAAATTTGGGGATGCCGTCTTCAATTACCGGATCGGCGAATTTCAGATTGGTGGTATATTCGGAGAGTGCTTTGGCGATGGTGGAATTGATCATGCCGGAAAAGAAGAATACCCGGCTGTTGTTGAAATAGTTGTTTCCGAATTTATACTGAAGATGTCTTATGGTCCATTCATGGCTGACGGTGCGGAGCGCTTCGCCGGTCGTAAAAGGGGTGTGCAGCTGTTTGCCGAGTTGGTACAGTTTTTTGGTGTGCTTTTCCATCAGCTCGGCTGGCCCGATGCTATAAGGGAATTTGATATAACCAAGACCGATGGCTTCAGCCTTTGTATCCCATTCTTTGAGCAGATCGGCCGCCTTGTTGACGTCGCCGTTGGTCCCGAATCGCATTATCCGGTAATTTTGACCCATGAACTGTGAGGTGAAATTAAAATCGTCCTCACTGTTTCCAAGGCTGATGTTTACGATGGTCTTCATGAGCAGCACCATTTCTGTCGGTAAGATTCGCGCACGGCGCGGATAAGTTTTAAACGTTTGAAGTCCTTGAAACAGACCCGGTCGGGCCGAAGGAAAAAATGCGGCCGGCAACCGGGCCGACGGATATAATATTCAACTATTTCGGCTGATTTGTCAAATATAAAGACGATATCATCATTATTGATATCCGGTGAAATTTATGTCATATCCTCCATACATGATCTGATTGTATGAATTTTTATGAGCTTATCTGCATATTAACCGTCATAAACGCGCCGGCGACAATAAATGCCGGCAAGGAGAAACCATGAACCAGCCCAATAAAATCATCTGCTCCATGAATCGATTGTGCAAGTTTCATCTAAAGAAACCCGTGCTGGAAAACATTTCACTTTCCTATTTTTACGGGGCCAAGATCGGTGTGCTGGGCTTAAATGGGTCCGGCAAGAGCTCTCTGCTGCGCATCATGGCCGGCGTGGACAAGGAATTTAACGGCGAGATGACCATGAGCCCGGGTTACAGCGTGGGATTTCTGGAGCAGGAGCCTCTCCTTGATAACAGCAAAACGGTCCGCCAGGTGGTGGAGGAGGGGGTTCAGGAAGTGGTGAACCTGATGGACGAATATAACCGCATCAACGAGAAATTCGCCGAACCCATGTCCGATGACGAGATGGATAAGCTGATCCAGCGACAGGGAGAAGTCCAGGAGCAGCTTGACGCAGCCGATGCCTGGGATTTGGACGCCCGCCTGGAAATGGCCATGGATGCCCTGCGCTGCCCTTACGGCGATACGCCCGTTGCAGTGCTTTCCGGCGGTGAAAAACGGCGGGTGGCCCTCTGCCGCCTGCTGCTGCAAAAACCCGACATCCTTTTGCTGGACGAACCCACCAACCATCTGGACGCCGAAACCGTGGGATGGCTGGAACAGCATCTCCAGCAGTACGAAGGGACCGTGATCGCGGTCACCCACGACCGTTATTTTCTCGACAATGTGGCCGGATGGATACTGGAACTGGACCGGGGTCGCGGCATTCCCTGGAAAGGTAATTATTCGTCCTGGCTGGAACAGAAGCAGGAGCGCCTGCGGCGGGAGGAAAAAGCCGAAACACATCGCCAGAAAACCCTGGAGCGGGAATTGGAGTGGATCCGCATGTCGCCCAAGGCCCGGCAGACCAAGTCCAAGGCCAGGATCATCGCCTATGAAAACCTGCTGGCACGTCAGGAGGAAAAGGTGGCCGGAGACCTGGAAATTTATATCCCGCCCGGCCCCCGGCTGGGAAAAGTGGTGGTGGAAGCCGAAAACCTTTCCAAGGCCTACGGCGGCCGCCTGCTTTTTGAAGAGCTTTCCTTTTTATTGCCGCCCGGCGGGATCGTCGGAGTGGTCGGCCCCAACGGCGCGGGCAAGACAACGCTTTTCCGCCTGATCACGGGCCAGGAACAAACCGACGGCGGAACTATACGCATCGGTGAAACCGTCAAGCTGGCCTATGTGGATCAGAGCCGGGAAAGCCTGGATCCGGAAAAAAGCATCTGGGAAGTCATCTCCGACGGGGAAGACGTCCTCCGGCTGGGGGATGTCACGGTCAAGTCCCGAGCCTACGTGGGTCGGTTCAACTTTACGGGTGCCGATCAGCAGAAAAAGGTCGGCATGATTTCCGGCGGCGAACGCAACCGCGTGCATATGGCCCGCATGCTCAAACAGGGGGCCAACGTGATCCTGCTGGACGAACCCACAAACGATCTGGACGTCAACACCATGCGGGCTCTGGAAGAAGCCCTGGAAAATTTTGCAGGATGCGCGGTGATCATCAGTCATGACCGGTGGTTTCTCGATCGCATCGCCACTCATATCCTGGCCTTTGAAGGCGACAGCCGCGCGGTCTGGTGCGAGGGCAATTACGCGGATTACGAGGCGGACAGGAAAAAACGCCTGGGAGACGCGGCAGACCGGCCCCACCGGATCAAGTACCGCCAGTTGACCCGGGTCTGACAGGATTTATACATGGTACGCAAACCATTAATTCACTGGGGACGGATTTCAAATCCGCCCCCATCGTCTGAAAGGAAACAAAATGACCGAAAATGACAGACCGCGCATCGGTTTTGCGTGCGCCTATGCCCCCCTGCCCCTGATCCACGCGGCGGGTTTCACGCCTTATCGCATCCTGCCGACCGGCGACTGGCCGGATCAGGCCGGCCAGATGCTCCACGACAATCTTTGTCCGCATGTAAAGCGGATTCTGGATCGGGCCATGGCCGACGACCTGCCGGATCTGGCCGGAATGGTTTTTGTCAACAGTTGTGATGCCATGCGCCGGATGATGGATGCCTGGAAGCAGATACGGCCACGGGACCGGACGGTGATGATTGATCTGCCGGCCACGGCCGAACCGCTCTCCATTGATTTTCTTAAGGGTGAATCCCGCCGGCTGACGGACGTGCTGTCCGAATGGGCCGGATGCGCCATACCGCCGGATCGGTTGAAAGAGAGCATGGCCCGCTATGATCTGCTTGCTGGACGGTTAATCGAGTTGAACAACAGGCAACGGCACGGCGTGCTTCCCGGTGAAAGCGCCAGCTTGCAGGCAGTGTACAATAAGGCGGCCACGCAGCCCATAGAGGCGATGATCGCGGATCTGGAGCGGCTTCTGTCGGTGCCGGTTCCAGAAGGTTCCGTATCGAACGCAGTGCCGGTGTTCATGTTCGGAAATATCTTTCCGGATCCGGCCGCTTTTGAATTGATCGAGGCCTGCGGGGCGCGGGTTACCGGCGATGATTTCTGCACGGGCGCCCGGCTGTTTGGCGCGTATGAGATAACGGCGGAAAAAGAGTCGGAAGCGGGGGATGTTTTTCAGGATCTGGCCCGTCGGATACTGACCCGTCCGCCGTGCGCCCGAACCTTTGATCCGGCCGCTCCCATGCGCATCGCCGCGGATGTCGTTGAGCGAGCCGTGGCATGCGGCGCAAAGGGCGTCATCGGCCATACGGTCAAATTCTGCGATCCATACCTGGCAAGAGTTCCCATGGTGCGGGAAGCCTTAACTGCTGCCGGACTCCCTTTTCTGATGCTGGAAGGCGACTGTACGCTTCGTTCCATGGAGCAGCAGCGGACCCGGATGGAAGCTTTTATCGAAATGCTGGGTTAGGTGAGAATAACAAAAAGGCTAATGAGAAAGAGGTGATCTGATATGATGAAACAATATTTCGACGACATGGTGGCCGGTATCGAGCAGAAATTGCGGGAAAATCCCGAATCGGGAAGTCCCCGTAAAATCTATGCGCTGGAAGTGGCCCGGCTCGGCAGCCGCCTTTATGGAGAAGACGGCGGCGTAGCCTGGTGCGGAGTGACCGCCCCCTTTGATCTTTTAAACGCCATGGGCGTCACCTCCTGTTTCGTGGAATTCATCGGCGCCATGCTGGCCGCAACCGGAATGTCCGATGCTTATCTCGATGAAGCGGCCCACGCAGGATATGCGGGCGACACCTGCAGTTATCACAGGGGGGTGATCGGCGCCATGCGCATGGGTCTGATGCCGGAGCCGGACTTTCTGATCGCCACCAGCGTTCCCTGCACAGGTGGGCTGGCCGTGATGGAAACCATGGCACGACATTTCAAGAAGGATCTTTTCGTATTGAATGTCCCCCTGCTCCAGACCGACGAGAGCGTCGGATATCTGGCCGATCAGATTCGTGCCATGGTGGCCTTTGTTGAAAATCATACCGGTCGTGCACTGGATCCGGTAAAACTGCAGGATGCCATCGCCGACACCAACCAAGCGCGGGCCCTCTGTGAAGAGGCTTATTTTCTGGCCAGCGCCGTTCCGTCGCCGGCGGACGGCCGGGTTTTGAGCAATTTCGGTGTTGTCATGGCCCTGCTCATGGGGACCAGGGCCGGAGTGGATGTGGCGCGCGCCTATCGCGACCGGTTCCGGGAGATGGTGGACGCAGGCCAGGGCGGCATTGCCGATGAAAAGCTGCGTCTCTTATGGATTCAGAACCGGATCCAGTTTAAGAATCCGCTGGTCGAAATCCTTGAGACCTCCTTCGGCGCCGCCGTGGTCTGCGAAGAACTCAACGATATCACCTGGGATCCCATCGATCCGGATACGCCCTATGAGAGCATGGCCAGGCGGGCCATTTCGATTCCGTTTAACGGCGATGTGAACCGGCGCATCGCGCATCTTCAGAAACTCGCCACAGATTACCGGATCGACGGCGCCATCAATCCCTGCAACTGGGGATGCCGCCAGGGGACCGGTGCCCGGGGCCTGATCGCCGAAGGGCTCAAGGAAATCGGCGTGCCGGTGTTAAACCTGGAAGTCGACTGCATTGATTCCCGGAATTTTGCCCTGGGACAGATGCAGACACGCCTGGAGGCCTTTACGGAAATGCTGCACAGCGGCCGGATATAATTCTATTTCTAATTCAATAGTGAATTTATAATCCATGGCCATGCCACGATTGAATGGACTTGTTTTTTGTTGCACTCCATCGGCCACGGAAACCGCAGCATAAGCATAAGTGTATTCCTGTGTCACCATCGCGTGACAAATTGGCCGATCAGGCCTGGGGCGCCAGCAATAACGGGTGTCGGGAATCCGCCCAAAGCGGGCTTCGTTCTGAAACATCACCCGAATCGGCCCGGCTTCCGGCCACTGACTGCTGGTCAGAGCGAGCAATTCCGAGAATTTTTTTCCACTCCTCCTGGGCCGCAGGATCTGATTTCGGGTGCCTTTTATCCGG
>CAYZXZ010000056.1:0-14246 GCA_964481615.1 uncultured Desulfobacteraceae bacterium
TCCAGATGCCCGACCTTGGCGACGGCCCCCCAGATCTGATAGGCTTGGCGGGATCGGGTCATATAGAGCCGGGCGATATCCGACTCGTCCTTTTCCAGCCAGAATTGCGCGAAAAGTTCATTTGCCAACGCCCGGACATGATAATACTGCTGTTGAGCGGCGGTCTGGATGGCCATGCGGTATGATTTCCTGGCACGATCATCATCCTTTTGGGTTCGAGCATATTCCGCGTCGATCAGATAAAACATATGCAAAAAATTTTCCGGCGCCTGCTCCGCCCATTTTTTCATTTTCCTTCTTGCGCGCATCACGCTAAAGAGCAGCCGTTGTTTGCGGTATCCCGCGGCATGCCGACAACACGCAATCCTGGCGAGACCCCCATAAAACACCATCAACGGCACATAGAGCATTGAGGTAACGCCGTCGGCATATTTCTCGGTATCCTCGGCTCTGGCCACGGCCGTCTTATGGTCGTAAAACAGATAGGCCAGAATCAACTGGTGGAGACAGGCGTCGAATATGGATGTTCTGTCGTTTGCCGCCAGATGAACGGGCATCATCTCGTCAACGTTGTAAATTTCGCCGCAAAGCTGTTCGGGAATCAAATTTTTCCCCGCCAGGTTCAGGACGGATTGATGCCATATCCGGTGAAAATTATAGGCGGTTTTCTGGTTCAGCCGCCGAATCTCCTCCCCGCGGGTCTCAATCTGCGAAAGCAAATCCGCGAGATTTCTGCCGATGCAGTAACTGTTGCAGCAATAAATGTGCACCGCATAGGCCGCGAATTCCAGATCGCCTGTTTCAATGCCGATCTGATGAGCTTTCAATAGGGGCTCCAGCGTGGTTTTGGCATGACTTTTCCAATGCCGGATTTGTGAGTTATAGATCACATGAACCTTGGCCGCCATTTCGCGGGCTTTTAACTGCTCAAGAATTTCCATGCCCAGGTCTCCCGCGCGGATGCCCGCGGTCATGTTGCCGAAAACGCCGCATTCGATCAGGCCGTACATAGCAAAAGCAGTGGCGGAGTCCGAAGTGTTGCCGTACTTCAAGGTCAGCCGGATCTGTTCAAAAACGATCAGGGGCAAAAGCATGGGCAGGGAGAAAAACGCCGCTGATGCCATGTGGGTTAAAATTCTCATGGTGGCGATGATCAGCGGATCATCCATGGTTTTTTGATCAGTCAGGTCTTTGTCGGCATTTTTTGAAAGACGAAATTTGGTCATCAGCAGGCCGGAGAGGATGGCGATCATGCCCGGCTTGCGGGGCAGTTTGATTCCTAACTTTTTCAATGCAAAAAGAGCCGTCTCAATGGCCTCGCCGAGCCGGTTTAGAGCGATATCGGCCATTATCTGCACCTGGTAGACTTTTGTCTTGTCCGCGAGGGTTCGGGCATGATGCAGCACATCTCCTGCAAGCCGGTCCATCATTTTAAAATCGGAATTCATGTAGGCGGTTTCCATGCATTCCGCGTGCAGATCCAGTACAAGGTCATACCAGTGATCCCATTGATCCCCCTTCAATGCCGCGATTCCGGTCTTGAAATAATGGTGGGCGGATTCAAAGGCGGCCGAAGATTTGGCCCTTCTGCCGGCAAGCAGATTCAAGCGGGCATGAACGAAAATATCCGCATCGTCGGCGATATGGTCGGCGGCAAGGTTCCAGTTGGTGACGATGTCAAACAACCGGCGGGACCGCTCCGGCTCCGGTCCGCTTTCCAGCATCATCTTGCCGATCCTGAGATGCGTTTTCCCGCGTGCTTCCAGCGTCGGCTTTGAATAAAGAAAATGGTGAATACGGTCATGGGAAAAGACGTAGGCAAGGCCGCGCAATTCATCCCCGGCCTGTTGGCTCTCATCAGCATCAACATCAAAAAACGGATCGATGATGCCTTCTTTAAGCGGGTTTTTCAGTATTTCGACAATATCGGCGGGTGCCATGTCGAGCAGCACGGACAGGGTCCCCACTTCAAAATCATTCCCGATACAGGCGGCAAACGTTAAAACCCGCACCGTATCTTCGGACAGTTTCGCGATCTTGGTGATCATCAAATCCACTACATTGTCGGTAATCTTGACCTGGGTCAGTTTTTCAAAATCAAACTCCCATCCTGCTTTTGCGGGATTAAAAAAAATACCGCCGAGATCGTGCATCAACGCAAGGAATTGATGCAGAAACAGTGGATTTCCACGGGTCTTTTTGAAACAGATCTCCGCAAGAGGAGTGACTTTTCCCATATCCAGCGACAGGGTTTCGGCCAAAAGCCGCTTGATATGGCTCAAATCAAGCGGACCCGGTTCAATGATGCCGACATTGACTCCCTTTTCACGGATATGCTTGAGGGTTTTTTTTACAATATGATCGTCCCCAGGATCCGTATCGGGGAATGTGCCGATAATCAGGAGATAGGCATTTTCAGGGCTGACGATGATGCTTTCGATCAACTTCAGGGAAGGCCCGTCAATCCATTGCAGATCGTCTAAAAAAATGACCAGGGGATGATTTTTGGCCGCAAACACGCGCACAAACTGCTGAAACGCCAGATTGAAACGGTTCCGGGATTCCACGGCAGGCAGTCTGGAAAGCGGCTGCTGCGGGCCGATGATCAGTTCAAGCTCGGGAATCACGTCCACAATCAATTGCCCATTGATGCCCAGAGCATGGATCAGGCGTTGCTTCCAGAACCCGACGGCTTCATGACGATGAGACAGCAGTTGCCGGATGAGTTTCCGAAACGCGTGGATCACCGGTTCATAAGGAATATCTTTCCTGAGCCGCTCGAATTTTCCGGAAATAAAAAACCCTCTCCTGGCCACGACCGTTTTCTGTATCTCCATCACTAACGCGGTTTTACCGATGCCGGCCGGGCCGGTGACGATTACCATCTCATTTGCGCCCAGACTGACGCAATCGTAGGCGGTCAGCAGTTTTTCAATTTCATGGCCCCGATCCAAGAGGCGTTTGGGAATATGAAACCGGTCCACTGTATCCTTGAGACCCAGGCCGAACGCGGGAATCTTTCCGTTTTGCGTCAATCCTTTCAGGCAGGCTTCCAGGTCGGCCCTGACCCCGGCGGCACTCTGGTACCGGTCTTCGGGTGTTTTTGCCAGCAGCTTCATGATAATGTCGGAGACAATCACCGGAATTTCAGGGTTGACACTGCTCGGCGAGAAGGGGATTTTGGCAAAATGGGAATGGACCAGCTCAACGGCATCCCGGCTGAGAAAAGGCAATCGACCGGTCAACAGCTCGTAAAACGTCACGCCCATTGAATAGAGATCGGTCCGGCAATCTACTTCCCGGTTCATGCGGCCGGTCTGTTCCGGCGACATATACGCCAGGGTCCCTTGAAACTGTTCAGGCCGGACCATTTCCGGACTTTCTTTAGACATTGCCGAAGAAATGCCGAAATCGATCAGTTTAACCTGGCCGGTCAGGCGATTGATGATGATGTTGCCGGGGTTGATGTCCTTGTGCACGATAAATTGGGCGTGAAGCGCTCCCACAATTCCGGCGATCTTTACTGTAAGCGCCAGCAGTCCGGCCAGATCCGGCTTTGTTTCGGCGACGTATCGATCTAAAGATACGCCGCCGAAATCCTCCATGATGATGGCGGACCGGTTCCCCACGGTTTCCATGGCATGTGCGCGGACGACCCCGTACGATCCAAGACTTCGGAGCATCGTGTATTCCTGCTCAAACCGGAGGGTATCGGCAAAGGATGGGTCTGCATCTTTCAGTGTCTTGATGATGACGGGAAGGGCGTCCATTTTCCGGCGGCCCTTAAAAACCATCGACCGCCTGCCGTCGTGGATGCGTTCACCGATGATGTAGCCGGGGATATCGATCATAAAAAATGCTCCGGGAGAAAGACCGGAATCGTTGACACTGTGCATAACGACTTTTTCAAGAATCATCTAAAAATCTAATCTAATCAATTCCGCCTGTCAATGTCGGGTTGCGGTTCCCGCTGTTTTTTTTATTGCAGCACCTCATAAATTGGGGTTAGATATTATATTTTTTTATTGGAATACAGTCGGCGCACAAAAATCATCCGGATCATCATGGGCCATATAAATCGTTAATAATCCAGATTCGTTAAATGCGCATCAGGCAGCTTGAAATCATCGGGTTCAAATCCTTTCCGGACAGGTGCCGGATTGAATTTCCTCCGGGTATATCCGCGGTTGTCGGCCCCAATGGCTGCGGCAAAAGCAATATCATCGACGCCATTAAATGGGTCATGGGAGAGCAGAGCATCCGGCAGCTCCGGGGCAAATCCATGGGGGATGTGATTTTTGCCGGGTCCGGCAAGAGACCGCCGGTCAATATGGCCGAAGTCTCCCTGACCCTGTCAAACGACGGGACCGTTCCGCTCGACGGCCTGGATTTGTATGCCGAGGTCATGATCACCCGACGAATCCACCGGTCGGGTGAAAGCGAATACCTGTTAAACCACCGGCCCTGTCGCTTAAAGGATATTCTCAACATCGTCCTGGGCACCGGCATGGGATCGAAATCCTGCGCCATTGTCCAGCAGGGAAACATCGGGGCCATCACCGACGCGTCCCCGGAAGAGCGCCGGACATTCATCGAGGAAGCCGCGGGCGTATCCCGCTATAAAATCAGGAAAAACGAAGCGGTGGCCAAGGTCAACGCCGCCGGTCAGAACCTGCTGCGCTTAAACGACATTATAGAAGAAATCAAAAAAAACATGAACAGCCTGTCCCGCCAGGCGGCCCGGGCCAGGCGGTTTCAGGAACTGCGGGACCGGTACCGCCTCGCCGACGCCCTCGTTTCCGTCTACTATCATGAAAAATATTCCGCCCGGATGGAAGCGACCCGGGACCTGGCCCGTGATCTGAAGGAAAAGGACATCCAGAACGGCAAAGCACTCGAACAACTGCTGGCTTCACTGGAAGAGGAAAATACCACGCGATCCCGAAAGGACGCAGATATCTCCCGAAAACGGTCGGTTCTTTCCGATACCCAGCGCCATATCGACCGCCTTGAAATGGAACTTTCCCATTCAAGGGCCGAGGAAACCCGATTATGTGAGGAAATCCGGGAACTCGAATCCGCCCTGGTCCGCATAGAAGACAAAAACCGGCAAATTATTGCTGAAATCGCCGAAGAATCCGAAAAACTGGACCGGCAAAACGCCCGGATAGATGAAATCAGCGCAATGATTACGCAGGAGAACCGGAAATACGGAGCCATCCGGGAAGAACTGAACGGGTTGAACCGACAATGCGAGGATGCCAAAAAACAGCTGATCACCCTCATGACCCGCAAAACCCGGATCGAAGATATCGTGGCCCATGCCCGGTCCACCCGGGCCACCATCGCCCAGCGGCTCAAGCGCCTGGAAGAAGAAGACGAAAAATCCGACCGCACCATATCCGAACTCAAACAGAAGCGATCCGAAGCCGTGGCAACGATGGAGAGACGAATTACCGAACGAAACGACTTTTCGGAACAGATCACCCGGACCAAAACCATCCTTGACGGGCGGATCGCATCCCTGGCCGGCCAGATCAGGGATGCGACATCCCTTCAAAACGAGCGAAACAAGGCACGGTCCAGATACACCACATTAAAAAAAATGGATGACAATCACGAATGGTACAAGGACGGCGTCAAGGCGATCATGAGTCAAAAAGAGGCGCTTCCGGATGATCCGGGCAATCTCCCGACAATGGGAATCGCCGGGATTGCAGGCATCGCCGGCGATGTCATCGAACCCGAGCCGGGATTTGAATTCGCCGTTGAAGCGGTTCTCGGGGAAGCCCTTCACTATATCCTTATTCATGACGCCGGCGCCGGCATCGCCTCCATCAATCACCTCAAAGAACAAAACGCCGGCCGGAGCGGTTTTATTCCGGTCTCCCTGGCCCCGGAAACTCTTGGCCGCCCCCCTGCCCCCGCAACATCTCCCCCGCACGATCTGCTCCTAAATCATATCGCCATCCGTTCCGGGTATGAAAACCCGGTACGGGCTCTTCTGGCGCATGTCATGGTCGTAGATGATTTTGAATCGGCCATCGCCCTGTGGCACTCAAACAAAGGGGTTCACAAGATCGTGACCCTAAACGGCGACATTATCGCTCACAATGGAATCATGATCGGCGGCAGCAGGGACAAACTTTCCGGAATCTATGAAAAAAAACGCGAACTGAAGGACCTGGGCCGGGCCATATCGGATCTTGACGCCGCCCTTGACACGGCCCGTAAAGCCCAGGAAGGGCTGGAAAACGCGGTCAAGCAACTGGAAAACGATATATCCCGGTTCACCATTGAAAAAAACAACCTGGACCGAAAGATTCTGGATGCGGAAAAACATCTCTATACCATTGAAGAAACCCTCAAGCACGCCGCCTATCAGCATGACGTCATCCATCTTGAAAAAGAAAAACTCGCGGGCGAAAAAACAGATGTTGAGGACGCCCTCACACAACACGACCAGGCCCTTTCCGGACTTCAACAGGAAATGGCCCTGCTGGAAACCAGGATTACGGATTTGACATCCCGGATTACCGCGGTTGACCATCAACTCAAGGAATTCGACCGACATCAGATGGAACGCAAGCTCGAACTTACCCGTTTGTCCGCGGAGCGTGACAGCACCGGCCGCACCCTCACCCGGCTGAAATCGTTTCAGGCCGACGACATCAAGCAGACCCGCCGGATCCAGGAGGATATTGATATCAAGCATGCCAGAAGAAACGGAGCGGCCAATCAGGTTCACGAAATGGAAACCGATCTTGAGGACCGACAAGACAGGCTCAAAAGCATGCGCCATGACCTCAAAAACGGAGAAACCGACCTGGCCGCGATTGTCTCCCGGATCAGGGAACTCGACGCCACGATTTCAGATGCCCGCAAGAACGTGGAAGAGATCCGGGAAAAAAATCATCAACTGGAACTCGAATTCTCCCGCTTCCAGCTCCAAAGGGACAACATCATCAACCGATTTCTCGAGCGGTACGCGGAATCCTTTGACCAGATGGTTTCCATTCACCGGGAAACGGTCCTCACGCCTGATTTTTCCATTGAGACCATGGAAGCCAAGCTTGCTGATTATCGAAAAAAAATGGATCAGATCGGCGATGTCAATCTCGGAGCCATTGAATCCTTTGAAGAGGAGAAACAACGCAATGATTTTCTGATGCAACAGCGCGATGACTTGGTGGCGGCCATGGACGACCTGCAAAATGTCATCCGGAAAATCAACCGGGTTTCTCAGCAGCTCTTTCTGGAAATGTTTGACAAAATCAATGAAAAATTCAAATGCCTGTTCCCAAAACTGTTTCCCGGCGGAGAGGCGTGGCTGGAGTTGACGGCAGCGGACAGCCCTATGGATACGGGTGTTGAACTGATGATCCATCCGCCGGGGAAAAAGGTCAGTCGCCTGAGCCTGCTGTCGGGCGGTGAAAAGGCATTGTCTGCTATCGCCTTTATTTTTTCTCTTTTTCTCATCAACCCGTCCTCATATTGCCTGCTGGATGAAATCGACGCACCCCTTGATGACGCCAATATATTCCGCTTCAGCGAACTGCTGAAAATCATCGGAAAGGGCGCCCAGATCATCATGATCACGCATAACAAGAAAAGCATGGAGTTCTCCGATGTGCTTTTCGGCGTCACTATGGGTGAAAGCGGCGTGTCCAAGATCGTCTCCGTTGATATTGAAAAACTGATAGACACAAACAATGGCAATAATCTCAATTAATTACGGGACTCCCGGGACCGAAAACGTTACAGACCCGCCGAAGCCATGTCATCCAAGTACAATAATAGGGGCCGACACGCATGATTGAAATAACCAAGGAAACTATTATCACATTTTTCATTCAGATCTCCGCCAATCCCTTTCTTGAGGAAATCCTCGGGGGGCTGGTCATCATCTTTCTGCTGATGTTGATCCGGCGACAACGCAAAAAGCAGGCCGCCGGATACGCAGGCTATCAGGCGGCGCCGGATCAAGCGGCCGAAGAGGCATATCCCAAAGAAGATAAGGCTTTTGAATACCGGTATGACGATACGGAGACGGAAGTCGAAGATGACGAAACAGATGAAGATATCCACGAGGAAGGCATCGACGACCATCAATGGGAAAACGTGGATACATCAGGGGAAGCACGGCAGTTTGTCGGGACAATGACAGCACCCCTTGAAACAGCGGCAATACCGGTTCCGGCGCCGGAAAAAACAATCCGGAAAACAGTGTCGGAACCCGTGCCCCCTACCCCTACCCCGACGGGTTTGTTCGACCGCCTCAAAAGCGGCCTGTCCAAAACACGCCGTCATCTTTCCCGCCAGCTTGAGGGGATACTGTCAGGCAGCCGGGCCATGAGCGACGATATGATGGAAGCCATCGAAGAAGCCTTGATCACCGCGGATGTAGGCGTGCCCACCACCATGGAACTGATGGGCCGCATATCCCGTCAATCCGAAAACATCAAAGGGTACGGAAGTTTTACATCGCATCTCAAGAAGGAAATGCTGTCTTTTGTGAACCTGGCGCCGCACGCGCCTTTGGTCGTCAAACCTTACGTGATCATGATGGTCGGCGTCAACGGCGCGGGAAAGACCACATCCATCGGCAAGCTTGCTTCCCGGTATGCGGCCGAAGGCAAAAAGGTCCTGCTGGCGGCTGCCGATACCTTCCGCGCGGCGGCCGCCGACCAGCTTTCTATCTGGGCCGAGCGTGCCGGCGCGGAACTCGTCAGGCACCGTGACAATGCCGATCCGGCGGCGGTCGCCTATGACGCCATCGAGGCCGCCATGGCCCGGGATACCGACGTGGTGATCGTTGATACTGCCGGACGGCTCCAGACCAAAGTCAACCTCATGGAACAGCTCAAAAAAATCAAGCGCACCATCGACAAGGCCCTTCCCGGTGCGCCCCATGAAGTCATGCTCGTACTCGACGCCACCACCGGCCAGAACGCCGTTTCCCAGGCCCGGTTGTTCGATGAGGGGATCGGCGTCACCGGCATCATTCTGGCCAAGCTGGATGGAACGGCCAAAGGCGGCATCGTCATCAGCATCTGCCACACGCTGAAAATCCCCATCCGGTATATCGGCATCGGAGAAGCCATCGACGACCTCCAGGCGTTTGATCCCGAACGCTTTATTGACGCACTTTTATAAACACATGCATACGATGGAAAATAAAGCGCTAACTTCATATTCATTTAAAAACATAAAAACAGCGGATTAACCCTCATAAAAATTGCAGATCCCCGCCATTGAAAGATTTATGAGCAAAAATATAACTACTTGATTTTTAAATAATTAAATCAAATTCAAACTCTTCGATCCACCTTTGCCATGATTTAATTGCCGCTGTCTGGATCAAATTTTTTTTGCCCTTTCTGGGTATGCGTTCCTCGACAGGTCAAGTTTGAAATACAGACACAGTGCGGTATAAAAATGTCAATAGCAAAAAAAAATAGAAAACATAGTATTTTATTGTTGACATCGAAAAAAAACATCTTTAAATTAGCCGACAATAGGGCGTTTCTTAACCTTTAAAAATCAATTAATCAAGGGAGGGAGTCATGACCAAAGCCGAATTGGTGGACAAGATTGCCAAAGAAACAGGAATTTCCAAAGTTGCCGCCGCCGCCGCAATGAGTTCTTTTATGGACGGGGTGGTCAAAACCCTTAAGAAAAAAGACGGCAAGGTGACTCTGGTCGGGTTCGGCACCTTTACAAAGGTCCGCCGTAAAGCCCGCACCGGCAGAAATCCCCAAACCGGTGCGCCGATCAAGATCAAGGCCCGCAGTGTGGTTAAGTTCAAACCCGGCAAGCTCTTAAAAGACACTGTCTGAAAACATCTGAAACATTAAAAAAGGGGCCGGACGCGAAATATCAGGCGTCCGGCCCCTTTTTTAATGCCCCCCCTTTTAAATCCGCTAAAGACTTCTTCACAATGTGGATCGAACGGTAAAATCCGTAAACATTTCCTGATCATCGAATTCTTGAACCTCGACACCATCCACTCTGGCCAGGGGCGGCCCTTTGCGACACCATGCCAGCATTTCTTCACTCTTTTCAGCGTCGCCCTCAAAGACCGTTTCCACTGATCCGTCGCGCCGGTTTCTCACCCAGCCGTTAACGCCGATCCGCTGGGCCGCCTGCTGGGTCTCCATCCGGAAAAACACCCCCTGGACCCTGCCCCGGATGATCACACGGACCTTTTTTCTCGCCATGACCGCCTCCTTTGCTGTCTGATGAATTACAAAAGCGCGTTAAGCTGGTTCTCGTCGAGTATGGTGATGCCGAGTTCTTGCGCCTGATCCAGCTTCGACCCCGGAGATTCGCCGGCCACTACATAATCGGTTTTTTTGCTGACCGATCCAGCCACCTTTCCGCCGGCGGCTTCGATGCGGGCTTTCGCCTCGGATCGCGTCATGGAATCCAGGGTACCGGTCAGCACGAATGTTTTTCCGGATAGAGGCGATTCTGTATTCACGGGCGCTTCCCGGTAAATCTCAACGCCGTCTGAAAGCAGACGCCTGATGGTTGCCCGGTTTTGCTCCTGCCGCATGAAATCCGTAATGCTTGCAGCCGCCCGGGGTCCGATGCCGTCGATTCTTTCCAGCCGGTCCGTTTCAGCCGCCATGATGTCGTCGACACTTTCAAATTCTTCGGACAGAATCCTGGCCACTTGCTCGCCCACATGACGGATGCCCAGGGCATAGAGAAACCGGGGCAGACTGATCCGCCGGCTGGCGGCAATGGCATGGACCAAGTTTTGCGCCGATCTCTCGGCCATACGATCCAGAGACTTGAGATCCTCCGCGGTCAAAGCGAAAATATCCGCGTAGGAAGCGATGCGCTGCCGATCCACCATCTGATCGATGAGCTTTTCGCCCAGGCCGTCGATATCAAAAGCACCCTTGGAGGCAAAATGCCGGATATTGGCCTTGATCTGGGCCGGGCAGGCAATGTTGATGCAGCGGGACACGGCCTCGTCTTCCGGACGTACGGCCCCGGATCCGCAGACCGGACAGTTCTGGAGCATCTGAAACGGCTGTTCCGAACCATCCCTGACTTCCGTGATCACTTTAACGATTTCCGGAATCACGTCCCCGGCCCTGCGGATAAACACCCGGTCCCCGATGCGGACATCCTTTTTCCGGATTTCGTCTTCATTGTGAAGCGTTGCCCGACTCACGGTCACACCGGCGATATTGACCGGCTCGAGATGAGCCACCGGGGTCAGGGCGCCGGTGCGCCCCACCTGGACCTGGATATCGATCACCCGCGTGGTTTCCTGGGTGGCCTCAAATTTAATGGCAATCGCCCACCTGGGCCGCCTCGAGGTCGCGCCCAGGCGTTCCTGAAAGGAAAACCGATCGACCTTTGCCACGATGCCGTCGATTTCATAGGGAAGCCGGTCCCGAAGCCCGGCCATTTCATGAACAAATGCGATCACCCCTTCCGCCGTGATCGCGGCACGAACCAGCGGATTGATACGAAGCCCGAGCCGACTCAGACGCACCAGTGCCTCGGCATGGGAATCCACATCCAGGGCCGCCGGATCACTGACGCCGTAAACATAAATCTCCAAAGGCCGCTGAGCGGTAATCCGGGAATCGAGTTGGCGCAATGATCCTGCGGCGGCATTTCGGGGATTGGCAAAAAGCGGCAGGTTCTGCTGCATGCGCTCTTGATTGAGTTGCTGAAAACCGGCTTTACTTAAAAAAATTTCCCCCCGCACCTCCAGCAGCGACGGAAAGAGAAATTCCTTTGGATCTTCCAGAACCAGCGGGACCGTTGGAATGGTTTTAACGTTTGCGGTGATCTTCTCGCCGGTCTCACCATCGCCCCGGGTGGATGCCAGGGTCAAAAGACCATTTTCATATACGAGTTCCACGGCCACGCCGTCGATCTTGGGCTCGGTGGTATACAGCACCGGCCCGTCGGCATCGAGATTTTTGCGAACGCGTTCGTCAAAAGAAAAAAAATCCGCATCGAAAAACCCTTTATCCAGGCTCAGCATCGGATGTCTGCGGATCACGGTTTCAAACCGTTCCAGGGGCGCCGAACCGACGCGCACCGAGGGTGAATCCTGGCTGACGAGCTCCGCCGGCCACTCGGCTTCAAGGGATATCAGCTCCTGCATCATCCGGTCGTATGCCGCATCGGAAATCATCGGATCATCTAAAACAAAATACCGATGGTTGTGCCGGTGCAGTTCCCGGCGCAACCAGGATACCCGTTCGACGATTTTTGGATCAATAGCGCGATTCATGCACAACCACCTTCAGATTGAGCATCGGTCAGCGGAATTGACGCGGCCAGCAAGTCGCAGACGACTTCAACGACCATGCGCCGGCTGTTTTTAAACCGCTGATGATCAAACCCCTTTATCCATTTTCCGGAGGAAATCTCGTCGGAGACCACCAGCACGCATCCTATCGGAACCAAGCGGAACATTCCCACGGAAAACAGGGCCGAAGATTCCATTTCCACCGCCAGGGCGCTCTGCTCTCTGTAGAATGCGACTTTTTCGGGCGTTTCCCGGAAAATCGCGTCCGTGGACCAGACCGGGCCTTCATGGCATGTTATCTGTCGCCTTCTCAAAACCGCTTTGATGCGATCCTGCATCCGCATGTCCGGATATGCGGTCTTGGCGTCCGGACCGATATAGTGCCGCGAAGTTCCCTCGTCGATGAAAGCCGATTGCGGCAGGATAATATCGCCGACACGGATGTTTTCCGAAATGGCCCCGCACCAGCCGATGAAGATGATCTGCTCAACTCCCCAGGCGATGATGGTATCTAACAGTATGACCGCATGGGGCGCGCCGATAAACGGTCCCACAAGACTGAAATCGGGCGGATCATGGGGACCGTAATGCAGACGGCTCATCAGCAGGGGCCGGGATGATTTCGGTAAAAGTCCGGTTTTGCGCGCCAGCAGATCCAGATCCGACGGATGCGCCGCCATGACGCAACATCTGCCGATGGATGCCGGGTGTTTTCCGGCGGACGGTTGGATGATGGCGGTATCTGCCTGCATGCGGATTCCGTTCAGGTGTCGGTCAATCGGTGATCTTAAAAAGCTGTTTATCCCGCTTCGCGGTATTTTCGCGGACAGGAACTACAAAGCAGTTCCTTGGAAGCACCGGGAAATCTATTTTGTGGGATCCGCACGACCGGCAAGATCGTCCTTGATCTCATCAATCATCTCGTGCAGCCACATGACATCCTCGATGGTCAGCCGTCCTGCCTTGGCGCTGCGCTCTCCGGTGCCGTCCTTTTTTCGGATCACCCGTGGTCCGATCTGGAGTTTCGGCTCGCCCTGGCCATACTGATTGATGGAAACCACAAGGCCGGTTTCCTCACACGTCCATTTTTTAAGGACCTTATCCATTTCCGGATCGTATCCTGCCATAGCTTCTCCTTTTTTTCTTAATAGATATTCCGCCTATGTGGCAAGTCGTGAAAAATCCGCCAGCAGTTCAAACAGTGCCGATATGGATGCCAGCAGCGCGAACCGGTTGCCGCGCACCACCGGGTCCGGGTCCATGACCAGCACATCTTCGAAAAACCGGTCCACCGGGCCGCGCAAAAAAGCAATCTCACCGAACGCATCCTCGATATTCCCCGCTTTCAGATGCTTCCGCACCTTTTCCCCGACCTTCAGGAAATGGGCGTGCAGTTCGGATTCAGAAGCATGCGCAAACAGCCCGGGATTGACTTCCGAAACAACGGTTTCTTCCGGCTTCGATTTTTTGATGATATTGACGACACGCTTGAAGGCCACGGCAATGGCGTCAAAATCCGGTTCGGTTTTCAGCTTTTGCAGGGCATGGGCTTTTTTCCATGTTTCCGGAATATCGTCTGCGGAAACCGCCAGCACAGCGGCCACGCCGTCCTTTGATATTCCGTTTTCCTCCAGCAGATGCGCCAGTCGCCCTTTTAAAAACGCCGTCACCTTTTCCGCAACAAGGGCGAAATCCGCTCCGTTTACCGGCAGGAACAGGGCCGTGACAAAGTTGACAAGCTCCTTGAGAGAAAACGCAAAAGACCGTTCAAGGGCGATCTGGATCAGGCCGATCCCCTGGCGACGAAGGGCATAGGGATCGGATGTGCCGGTGGGAAAAAGTCCGGCGCTGAAACACCCGCAGATGGTATCGATCTTATCCGCAATACCCAGCACCGCACCTTCAATGGTCGACGGAAGCGCGCCGCCTGAAGCCACGGGCCGGTAATGCTCCTCAACAG
>CAYZXZ010000056.1:14256-16512 GCA_964481615.1 uncultured Desulfobacteraceae bacterium
TGGCCACTCCGTCGGGCTCTCCTGCGCAGGATGCATAGATCCTGCCCATGATTCCCTGGAGTTTCGGAAATTCACCCACCACGTGGCTGACCAGGTCGGCCTTGCACAGCCGGGCTGCACGCGCAATGCGCTGCCGGGCATCAGGCTCCAGATGGATCATGTCCGACAATTTCAGGGCAATGGTTTCAATGCGAATCGTCTTGTCGTGCATGGATCCGAGTTCGGCCTGAAACAGGACAGATTCCAGTTTTTCGGCCATGTCGTCTATCGGAATCTTCCGGTCGGCCTGGTAAAAGAACCGGGCATCTTCCAGGCGGGCCCGGAGCACCCGCTCATGACCCCGGGTCACTAAGTCCATGTCACGGGTCAGGGTATTATTGACCGCAACGAAACAGGGCAGCAATCGCCCATCTCTGTCGACCGCCGCAAAATAGCGCTGATGTTCGCGCATAGCGGTAATAAGGATTTCTTCGGGAAGATCGAGGAATTTATCATCAAACCGGCCGATGACCACGGCCGGGTATTCAATCAGGTTGGCCACCTCGTCCATCAGGGCCGCATCCGGAAGGATTTGACCGCCCGAGGCCGCCATTGCTACTTCCATGGCGGCTTCCATGACTTTTTTGCGCTCATCAATGTCAGGGATGACCATAGCGGATGAGAGACTGTGGATGTATTGATCCGGATCCGACAGCTTGATTCTGCCGGGATGCAGAAACCGATGCCCGAAGGTGTATCGTCCGCTTTGGATATTGCCTATGGAAAAGGTTAAGACCTGTTTGCCCAGAAGGACACAAACGGAATGAATGGGCCGGGCGAACGAAATGCGCAGGTCTCCCCATCTCATGGTTTTGGGAAACGGCAGGGCCAGGATGATCTCCGGCAGGATGGCCTTCAGGATATGCGCGGTTTTATCTCCCTTTTCCGTTTTTTCCGCAACCAGATAACGGCCTTTATCCGTGTTTTTAACCTTGAGTTCATGCGCGGGAACCCCGGCTTTCTCGGCAAATTTAATCGCCGCCAAAGCAAGGTTGTGGTCAGCGTCATATCCGACTTTTTCAGGTGGTCCCATAATCTCGCTGACAATAGGCAGTTGACGCGAGGCCACTTTATCCACCTCAATGGATAGTCTTCGCGGGGTGCCAAATGTCCGCACAGAGCCATGGCCGATGCGCGCATCCTTCAAACGATTCAACAATATGGATGCAAATGCCGCCAGTGCGGGTGCGATATATCCCGCGGGAATCTCTTCGGTGCCGATTTCAACCAACAACTGTTTCATCTTCACTCCCGGAAACGTTTTTTAGTGGATACCCCATCTCCCTTCGCTGGTTGACATAGGCTTCCGCGCACAACCGCGCCAGATTCCGGATCCGGGCGATGTAACCTGTTCTTTCCGTCACGCTGATGGCGCCCCGGGCGTCCAGCAGATTGAACACATGGGAGCATTTCAGGCAATATTCATATGCGGGCAGCACAAGGGCTTCTGCGATGATACGCGCCGATTCGGCCTCGTAACTGTCGAAAAGATCAAAGAGCAGGCGGATATCGGCGATTTCAAAGTTGTAGCGGGACTGTTCCACTTCCTGTTGATGATGCACTTGGCCGTATGAGATATCGCCGTTCCAGCGGATATCAAACACGTTGTCGATCTCCTGCAGATACATGCAGATCCGTTCCAGTCCATAGGTAACTTCCACCGAGACCGGATTAACCTCTATGCTTCCGGCCATCTGAAAATACGTGAACTGCGTGATCTCCATGCCGTCAAGCCAGACCTCCCATCCCAGGCCGGCGGCCCCCAGTGTTGGGGACTCCCAGTCATCCTCGACAAACCGGATGTCATGATCTATGGATTTGATGCCGAGGGCCAGGAGACTTTGCAGGTAAAGCTGCTGAATGTCGGGGGGAGACGGCTTGAGAATCACCTGGAACTGGTAGTAATGCTGCAGCCGATTGGGGTTTTCTCCATAACGGCCGTCGGTGGGCCGGCGCGAGGGCTGCACGTAGGCCACGCGCCAGGGCTCGGGACCCAGGGAACGCAGCAGGGTCGCAGGATGAAACGTTCCGGCCCCCACTTCGATATCATAGGGCTGAACCAGGACGCATCCCTTTTTTGCCCAGAACTGTTGAAGCTTGAGAATCAGATCCTGAAAATACATAATTTTATCTATCCTTATTCATCAGGTATTCAAAATTTTTTTAATTAGTGTCTGACAGAAAACCCCGGTTTTTGGTTTTGGTGGGCGCAAAATT
>CAYZXZ010000057.1:0-16075 GCA_964481615.1 uncultured Desulfobacteraceae bacterium
AAAAGGCGCCGCCCTTGATTTTAAAGGTTTTTAACGGTCACCGTGAATTGCTGGACGCTAACACAATATATGGTATGCACTTGAGTCATGTGTATACCCACGTTTTATTATTTCTACACCAATATCGATCCGCGGCGCGAGGGGGACATCCGTTACTTCCGGGTCATCTGCCTGGATCTGCTGGAACAGATTCGCTGCATCGACGACATACGCCGATGCAGGCGCAATATCCGGCTGGTTTCAGACGACCGGCACTGACCGAGCAATCAGAGCCGAACCGACTCGGCAGGGTGTCAGATTCAAGATCCTGCCACAGGCGACATTCACCTACCGCGGGCTCATGTTTCAGGGTTTTTTACGCCATCGCCGGTGCATCCATGCCCACTGCTCCGGATACCGGCGAATGACGGCCTCGTAGACATCTGAGCATTTCTGGGTATTGACCAGAATATCTTTTTCCTTATGCCCCATCCATGTAAGGGGAACGGGCGGTAAACATTCGATATGATAGGTCAGATCAGGCTTCATCCTCATGAACACAGGGATGATGGGTGTTTGGAACCGTTCGGCCAGCACCACCGGCCCAATGGCGGTATGTGTCTTTTGACCGAAAAAATCGACAAACACCCCGTTGACCTTTGTATCCTGATCAATGAGCATGGCCAGCACATGGCCTTCCTTGAGAGCCCGGATGATCGCCCGGGCCCCTTCACCCCGCATGATATTGGCGTATCCGGCCCGGTTGCGCATGTCCACCAGGAGTCGGTCCAGCCAGGGATTATCAAGGGGCGCGCCGATCGCCTTTATCGGATACCCCTTTTGGGCCACGTACGCGCCCATCAGTTCCCAGTTGCCGAAATGACCGGTCAGCACAATAGCGCCCTTTCCTTCGGCAAGGGCATTATCCAGAATCTGGAGATTTTCGGCCGCGACAAAATGATCAATCCCCTTATCAATCATTTGCGGAATGAGAATGGCATCCACGCCGGCCATTGCAAAATGGCGATACATATTCCGGCCGATCCGCCGGATCTCTTCAGGGGATTTTTCATTTCCAAACGCCAGGGTCAGATGTTGGAGCGTCCGCTCCCGGGTGAGCGTCGGCACCCGATAGAACAACCCGGCCACGGCCCGCATCAGGATCATGCCGACGCGCCGGGGGAGCAACCGGATCAGCATGATGCAGGCCAGCACGACCAGGTAAGCAAAACGATGTTTGACATACTTTTTAGGTTTAAACTTCCGCGGCATCAAAAATATCCAAAAATGCGATGATAACCATAATTGCCAGCCATTGGTCCGGCGGGGCTTTTATTTTGTGCGCCCGGCGGCCGCAAAAAACCGCGGATCATATCCGTCTTTGCCGTTGTATTTGAAGCTTTGGCCCTTCATGTAATCCCGATATGCCGATAGATTGACATCGAGACCGGCGGACACGAGAGCGTCGGCAACCTGTTCGGGGGAAGGCGGGCAGCCTTTGACCGGCACGGCATGGCAAATATCCGTATTCTTCTTGTTGGCCCGGATTATGCAGTCGCCCAGAAGGACTGTCTTGTCATAACCCGGCCGGCCCTGCATCTTTTTGCCGTTTAGCACTTCCACACCGGGCAGGGGCTTGCCCTTGAAAGCCGACAGCACCAGGATGCTAACCATATTGGCGATGGGCGAGCATCCCGAACAGAGGGTATCGTCATATTTGGGAAGAGCAGGCCCTGTAATGCCCATTTTCTGAAAAATACCTGGGCCGGTGTTGTCTTCGGTCCAGGCCCAGTCCCATTTCAGAGGCTTTGTGTGTGCCACCGGATCTTCGCCCTGGATATCGTAATCGCTCAGCTTTAGGGATTGATTTCGCCTTTCGGCATAGTGACGGAAATGGGCGATTTTTTCTCCTGAAAAACCGATCAGTTGCGCGGCCAGCAGGTCCGCTCCAAGAATGTCCTTTGCGGCGATGATAACGTCTTTCCGATATGCGTTACCGAAATGAAGAGCCCCTCTTTCCAGGGTGTAAAGACCGTCAATGACGGTCAAGCCGGGTTTGATGAAATCCGCGATATGGGAAAAACAGTATTCCAGATCCAAATCCGGGTGGTGACAGAGTTTTTTGGATTTTTTCTTCAAACATCCTTTCAGGTTTTTGAGTCCCAGCGACACCCGGGTCTGGCCATGGGTCTTTAAAACCGGCATGTTGATGAAAAAATCCTGGTCCAGGGCTTCCCCGGCAATGTGCAGTTTCAGGTCTTCGGTGACGACAAAGGCTTTGGATTTGCTTTCGTTGAAATCAATCAGCTTCAGGCCATACCTTTCGGCCAGGCGGGTGTATCCCAGACCCGCAAACGCAGCCCTGGTCCCGACGCCTTTCTGGATTTCCACGGATCCTTCACCGATGCTGATCTGCCTGCAACCATAATCTTTCAGAAGGATCACCAGGTCCTCCACCAGCCGGGTGGTGGTATAGACGCCGAAGGGCGCGATTGGAAATTCATCGTCCCATGCCACCAGGTTCGGCTTGATCAACACATGGTGATGGGGGGAAAGATCGGAAAAAGCATCGGAAAGTTCCAGCGCCCGGTTTAACGACTCCGGGCTTGAACGGTATGACGCGAGGGCGACAGGAGTCAAAGAGGAATAAAGAGACATCAATCACAGTATCCGGCAGTTATTTGTATGACGATTATTTCGCTCCACAGTACCGTATTTCCCCGCCCGCTGTCAAGGCGCCTTTCTTGTAATACCGGCACCTAATTCTTGACGGGATGGGGCGGAGTTATTATATTCTTAATAATTTTGGATATTTTTAGAATTTTTAGCTAAAAAGGCACATCTCAGCCATGTTTATCCCTGCAACCACCGAAGAAGTATCGGCTCTTGGATGGAAAGGACTGGACGTCATTCTGATCACGGGCGACAGCTATATTGATTCGCCGCACATCGGAGTGGCGGTCATCGGCCGGGTCCTCATGGATGCGGGCTATCGCGTCGGCATCATCCCACAGCCGGATATGAACGACGATCACGACATCTCCCGCCTGGGGGAACCGGAACTCTTCTGGGGGGTGACCGCGGGCTGCATGGATTCGATGATCGCCAATTACACGCCTTCCCGGAAACGCCGCAGGCGCGACGATCTCACCGCAGGCGGCATCAACAACCGGCGTCCCGACCGGGCCGTGATCGCCTATGCCAACCTGATCCGACGGTATTTCAAACAAACAAAACCCATCGTCATCGGTGGCATCGAGGCCAGCCTGCGGCGCGTTTCCCATTATGACTTCTGGTCCGACACTATCCGCCGTTCCATTCTGTTTGACGCCCGGGCCGATATTCTGGCCTATGGCATGGCGGACGAGACCATTCTGGAAATCGCCGGACATCTGAAAATAAAAAAATCCGTGTCCGACATCCGTGGCATCTGCTATGCCGCCGCGCAGCCGCGCGAGGATTATCTCCTCCTGCCCGCCCACCATATCGTCGCAAAAGACAAGGCCGCGTTTACAGGAATGTTCGCGCGTTTTGCGGAAAACGCCGACCCGGTGCGGAGCCAAGGACTGTGCCAGCAGCAGGACACCCGTTTTCTGATCCAGAATCCGCCCCGGCTCCCCATTGCCACCCCGCAACTCGACTGGATACACGAGCTCGACTTTCAGCGGGAAGCCCACCCGATCCACCAGACCCAGGGCCATGTGCGCGCCCTCGACACGCTGAGGTTTTCCATCATCACGCACCGGGGCTGTTTTGGCGACTGCGCCTTCTGCGCCATTGCTGTTCATGAAGGCCGCATCATCACGAACCGCAGCGAAGCATCCATTCTCAGGGAAGCAGCCGCGCTGACAAAAGTTGCTGATTTCAAGGGGATCATCCAAAACGTTGGCGGCCCCACAGCCAACATGTACGGCATGGGATGCTGTCCGCCGGAGAGCCGCGGGCCGTGCAAAAACAAGCGCTGCCTGGCGCCGTTGCCCTGCAGGCACTTGGACGTCTGCCACGACCGGCAGATGGACCTGCTGCGCCGGTTTCGCCGTCTTCCCGGCATCCGAAAGGTTTTTATCGGGTCCGGCATCCGCCATGACCTGGTGCTCCATGACGTGCGCTGCGGCCGGGACTACTTAGAGGAGATCATCCGTCACCATGTGTCCGGCCAGCTCAAGATCGCGCCCGAACATTGCGAGGATCACATCTTAAAACTCATGGGCAAACCCGATGCCGCGACAACGGAGCGGTTTGTCGATCTGTTCCAGCGGACCTGCAAATCCGAGGGCGTAAAGCGCTTTCTGACCTGCTATCTCATGGCCGCGTTTCCGGGATGCACATTCGAGGATATGCGCCGCCTGAAGCAGTTTGCCCGCCGGGTGTTTAAGTTCACCCCCGAACAGGTCCAGATCTTCACCCCCGGACCCGCCACCCTTGGCGCGCTCATGTATCACACTGAAACAGGACCTGACGGCATGGCAGTGTTTGTGGAAAAAAACACGAAAAAAAAGGAAATCCAGAAACAGGCGCTGGTTGGAAAACCCAGGAAACCCGGCCGGATTCCCGCTGATGTGCCATGACAGCGGCCCCTTATTTTTCCTTGGCCGCCTCCCAGATCCGGTCTTTTTCCGCCATGGACATGTCCGACAACCGGATTCCTTTTTCTGCGGCGACGTTTTCGATCTCCTGAAACCGCCGGATAAATTTGCCGCAGGTCCGCCGCAGGGCCGCTTCTGGGTCCACCTTCAGGAGCCGGGCGATATTGACCGCGCTGAAAATCAGGTCCCCGATCTCGTCCTCGATCCGGCCCCGGTCTCCGGAATCCATGGCCTCGGCCAGTTCCCGGGTTTCTTCGTTGAGTTTGTCCAGCACGCCTTCGGGCCCTTCCCAGTCAAAGCCCACCCGGCTCACCTTGGACTGGATCTTTAACGCCCGCAGCAGAGCCGGAAGGTCCGCCGGAATGTCGGACAGGATGGAAACGCGATCCCGTTTGCCCTCTTCCGCTCCCTTGAGCCGCTCCCAGTTGCGGATCACTTCCGTTGAATCGGCTACCGTCGTATCTCCGAACACATGCGGATGACGGTAAATCAGTTTTTTGCAGAGATGATCGATCACCTCGGCAAGCGCAAACGCGCCGTTGTCTTTGGCAATGACGCTGTGAAACACCACATGAAGCAGCACATCCCCCAGCTCCTCCAGCATGGCATGGGGGTCGCCGCTGTCAACGGCGTCGGCCAGTTCGTAGGTCTCCTCGATCAGATGCTTCATGATGCTCTTGTGGTCCTGCTCGGCGTCCCAGGGACACCCCCCCGGGCCGCGAAGCCGGTCCATGATCCCGATCAGCCGGTCAAATGCGTCCATGATAATGACAATCCTTATCCATATTTTGAAATGCGGTGTGAACTTCCATAAACAAAACTGGTTCCGCGGTCAATAATCATTCCGCTCCCGGCACGCAATGCGTTTTATGCCGAATTTTCATGTAGATTTTCCCGTTGACATTCTATCGTAAAAAAAGTAAATGAAATCAGTTATAAAGGATACGATTCAAAAGACTTGAAACATCCGGCGGGATTTCAACCGATATGTGTAAGTGGAGATAAAATACTAATCCGGTCATATTTGTCTGGACATTTGTCGCTATTTGATGCCCATAGATTTATGACCGGATTAGTAAATATCACCATCCAGGTTGATATAAATACACCAGGATTCATCGCCTTTCCTGAAAAGGGTTTCATTGTGTAATCATCGGCCAAAGAACCAGCCAAAATCACCGGTTCAAAATTCCGCCAGGGAGCGGTGAAGACGCAGGTCTGGTATTCGGCTGTGTTGAATGCCAGCTGCAACCCTGCTGCTGATTGAGGATCGGTAGTCCTCTTTTTATCCGCTCTTGACCAAATGGGCACTGACCGCGTATTGCCGCAGATCCGCCACCTGGTCCTGCATCAGGGCGATCAGGGGAGAGATCCCCACGCCGACACCGTCACGGATCATGGACGGGATTTGAAAGCAAAGGGATTTGCCGCTGCCGGTGGGCATGAGCGCGAAAACATCACGGCCGGCCAGCAGGGCGTCGATGATGGCTTTCTGATTATTCAGAAAGTGAGGGTAACCGAAAACCTGCTTGAGGATCGACTCGGGGGGCTGGCGTTGCTTTTCGGTATTGATTGTTTCGGCATCTTATCGTACCCGTTCTCTTCGGAAGGGGATATTCTCAAACGATGATAGACGGGGGATGATCCGTCTTACCATCCGGAGATCTGCGTCAGGGACAATAGTGGCGCACAATGGCGTCGCACAGGCCGTCGATGGTGTACTGGTCGGCCGTGACATGAACCGGAAACCCGTTGGCCCGGGCCGTGTCGGCCGTGATGGGGCCGATGGCAGCGATGGTTATGTTTTGGATCAGTTCGCTGAACCGGTGTTCCGGCAGCAGGGCCTTGAAGTTGACCACGGTGGAGGAACTGGTAAAGGTGATCAAGTCAATGCTCCCGGATGCCAGGGACGCGACCATGCCGTCGCCGCCCTCTCCGTCCCGGATGGTCCGGTAGACCGGGATTTCATCCACCACGGCTCCCATGCGGGCCAGCTCTACCGGCAGAATGGGCCGGGCTTCCCTGGCCCGTGGCAGCAACACCCGCCTGCCCGCGACCGCCTCGCTCTTGAAGGCGTCGATGATGGATTCGGCCTGGAAGGAAGCCGGCAGGATGTCGGTTTTGATCCCGAAGCGCAGCAGGCGCTCGGCTGTTGCCGGTCCGATGACCGCGGTGCGCACCCGGCCCAGTGCCCGGGCATCCAGACCGGCGTGAAACAGGCGGTTGAAAAAGAAATCCACGCCGTTGACGCTGGTGAAAATTAGCCAGTCGTATACGGAAATTTCCGAAATTGCGTTGTCGATTGGGCCAAAATCTTCTTCTGGAATGATCCGGATGGCCGGTATTTCATGGCAGACGGCCCCAAGCTTGGACAGGCGGCTTACCAGGTCGCTGGCCTGGGCCCGGGCGCGGGTCACCACGATGGATTTGCCGAAAAGCGGCCGGGTTTCAAACCATTTCATTTTTTCCCGCAGCCGGACCACTTCGCCGATGACGATAAGGGCCGGCGGCGTCATGCCCGCGTTTGCGGCTGTATCGGAAATGGTCGTCAGGGTGCCGGTCACGGTCTGCTGGCGCGGGGTGGTGCCCCATCGGACCAGGGCCGCCGGGGTTTCCGGAGCCATGTTGCATTGAAGCAGCCGGTCGGTGATATAAGACAGATTCTTGACGCCCATGAAAAAAACCAGGGTGCCGCCCCCTTGTGCAAGGGCCTTCCAGTTGATGGACGAGGTCTCCTTGGTGGGATCCTCGTGTCCGGTGACAAAGGTGACGCTGGAGGTGAACTGGCGGTGGGTCAGGGGAATGCCCGCGTATGCCGGCGCGGCAACGGCCGAGGTCACGCCCGGGACGATTTCAAAATCGATCCCTTCTTCGATGAGGCGTTCTACCTCCTCGCCGCCCCGGCCGAAAATAAACGGATCCCCGCCCTTGAGACGGGCCACGATACGCCCCTGCTTTGCTTTTTCAACGATCAGGTCGTTGATGCCGTCCTGGGGCAGGGTATGATCCCCGCCTTTTTTGCCCACGTAAATCAGCTCCGCGTCCGGTCCTGCATGTGCCAGCAGTTCGGGCGCGGCCAGATAATCGTAAATGACGACATCGCTTCGAGCGATGCAGGATCGGCCTTTAAGCGTCAGCAGTCCAGGATCACCGGGTCCTGCGCCGATCAGGTATACTTTTGACGCGTTTGTACTCATGAAAGTCCGGCTTCCTCTATCAAACGGGCCACGACATCGCCGCCGCCCATGTCGATGAGGCGTTCGGCAAGGGCCACGCCGATTTTTTCCGCATCGGCCGGAGGGCCGACAAGGACGTGTTTATAGATTTTTGATCCGTCGAGTTCGGCGATCATGCCCGCAAGGGTATAATTGCCGTCTTTAATCCGGCCGTATGCCGCCATCGGGACCTGGCATCCGCCTTCAAGACGTCTGAGAAACGCCCGTTCCCCGGCGGTGATGCAACGGGTCTCAGGAACATCTATCACGGCGACTATGTCATGGATCCGGGGATCATCCTGCCGGATCTCGATGCACAGGGCTCCCTGTCCCACGGCCGGCAGCATCAGGTCCGGATCGATCCATTCGGTGACTCGGTCTTCAAGCCCCATCCGTTTTACGCCGGCGGCGGCCAGAACAATAGCGTCCATTTCCCCGGCCGTAAGTCTCCGAAGCCGGGTATCCAGGTTGCCCCTCAGGGGAACGATGGTAAAATCCGGCCGCGCGGCGAGCAGTTGCGCGGCCCGGCGGAGGCTGCTGGTGCCGATACGGGAGCCGTTCGGAAGATCGGACACGCCCGCGCCGGACAGCGAGATGAGGACATCTTCGGCCCTTTCCCGGCGGGGGACCGCGCCGATGCGCAGACCTTCTGGCAGCACGACGGGCATGTCCTTCATGCTGTGGACCGCAATATCAATCCGGCCGGCCAGAAGGGCTTCCTCGATTTCCTTTACAAACAGCCCCTTGCCGCCGATTTTGGCCAGGGGCACGTCCAGGATTTTGTCGCCGATGGTCTTGACGGGCAGGATTTCAACCGTAAGGGAAGGGTGATGTCCCATCAGGGCGGTTTTCACCCACTCGGCCTGCCACAGCGCCAGACGGCTGCCCCGTGTGCCGATGGTAACGGCAGAAGCCATTACGGGCCGCAGCTCGTGCAGCTTGTGGCACTGCATCCGGTACACGATGACGCCCCCGCGGACCTGCTGACGGTCTCACCGCCGCCGCTCCTGCTGACGAACCCGCAGGCCGACATCATCCGCTTTACCTTCCGGTTGCCGCATTTCGGGCATTTTGGTTTGTCGCTCCCCATGATCAGGCATTCAAATTTTTTATCGCACGGATCGCAATGATATTCATATATCGGCATGGCGTTTTCTCTCCCGGCATATCAGCCGGATAAATCTGCAAATTTCAAATTTTTTTATATAACCAATATCCCGATGGATGTAAACAGTAAGCATTGCTTTGATTAAAATCAATGTTGATGGGTGCCTTTTTACACGGCTATCAGAACTGGATGCCCCGCTTAATAGCCATGTTCATCATCTGTTCCCCGCTGCTGACAGGCGGCACTTTAAGCTGATTTTCGGGTTTTAAAACAAGCGATATAGATTCAGACGGGCATGTGGTAACACACAGGCCGCACCCGATACACCGGTCCCGATTAATTTTGGCCAGATCATCTTCGGTCATGGTCAGGGCGCCCATCTGGCATCTTTCGATACAGGCCTCGCACCCCACACAGGTTTCTCGGTCGATCGCGGCATAATAATTGGAAAAAACCATTTCAGAAGGCTTTTCATATTCGTTTAAAGATTTTAAGACACCGCAGCAATCGCCGCAGCAGTTGCACATGCCGCCGGGGTTCTGTGCGGTGGCGGGCTGTGTCACAAGGCCTGCTTCCTGTGCTGCTGTCAGGATTTCGATGGCCTCATCGGGCGAAACCTGCCTTCCCATATCATGGTCAAGGTAATACTGGGCCATTGAGCCGAACATAAAGCAGGCCTCCATCGGCTTGCCGCAGCCGTTATCAACGATTTCCTTATGCTTCCTGCAAATGCAGTCTGTAACAACGATGGTCTTCATTTTTTTTAGTATTTGGCACGCATCGTCGTACGCGGCGATATTCTGGGTCAGATCAAGGGACTGCTGAATGGGAATGGTGCGCAGAAATCCACCGGCATTTTGTGCCATCGCGGGATAAAAATCGGATTTAAAATACGCCTCCACCAGTTCGGCAAAATCCCTGTCCAGCCGTTTGACCTGGAATTCGAATAAGCCATGAACAAAAGGAATCGCTCCGTATTTGAGGGCATCTCCTTTTTTAAGACGGAAAACAAGCCCCCGCCTTGCCATGTCTTCAAGCAGGTTTCGCGTATCTTCAAGCGGTTTACAAATCCTTTGCGATATTGAATCAGGGGTTTCAAGGATGGGTGTTAAGGCCAGAAACATTTCCGCGTCTATTTCTGAAAAGAGTTTTTTTAAAATAGTGATTTCAATGCCTGAGTCCGTTGGCGGAAATCCAACGGAATATTTGTCGAGCTGCTGCTGGAGTTTTCGATATAAATTTTCTGTCATTTCCTTCTCCTGAATAATATGATTGAAAAAAGCTTACTTTTGGCGTTCCTGCTCATCAACAACACAGTATATTCCCTTGCCTTCCAGAGCCGGGCCGAAACACATGTTATCAGATTTGCATTTTGCGGGTGCCTTGTCGCTGGATTTCCATCGGTTAATCAGGTCCGGTTCCCGAATAAACGGCCTGCACATGGAGATATAGTCACAATTGCCATCCTTGACCAGCTGTTCGGCGACATTTATGGATCGATTGCCGCCCACAAGGATCAGGGGCGCGCTTATCTCTTGTTTATATGCTGATGCCGCATTTTTAAAGTATGCTTCTTGTTCTTCGGAGGTTATCCGTGTGCGGCTGGGTGATAATTTACCGCTTACAAGTGTGCCGCCGGAGAGTTCAATGGCATCAATACCGGCGTCCGACAGCATTTTTGATGCCTGAATGGAGTCCTCTACGCTCAAGCCGTTCTCGATATAATCTTCGCTGTTGATTTTGATCATAACAGGATACGCTTTGCCCACTTTTTTTCTTATGGCATTATATATTTCAAGGTGAATTCTGCTGCGGCCGGCAATATCTCCACCGTATTCATCGGTTCTTTTATTGTATGCCGGGGAAAGGAACTGGCTGAGAAGATACCCATGTGCCGAGTGAATCTGGACGCCGTCAAACCCTGCTGTTTTGGCTCGGCCGGCCGCATCGGCAAATGCGGAAACCAGATTTGCAACATCTTTCCCGGTCAGTTCATGGCGGGGGGATTTTGCCAGGCCGTCAAAGTTTGATACTACATGCGGCGGCTTTTTGGTCAGTTCCTTGATGGCAAAATGACCGGCATGGGAAAGCTGGGCAACGATTTTCCCGCCTGCCTCATGCACCGCGCTCGTCATTTTTGTTAACCCTTCAATTAATTCATCTTTGTATATACCAAGCTGCCAGGGCCCTGCCTGGCCTTCCGGTGAAACAGAGGCATGGCCGGAAATAATGAAACCGACGCCGCCTTTGGCAAGGGTGGTCATGGTTTCAATCAGCTTCGGCGTCACAGACCCGTCGTCTGCGGCCATGCCTTCCCATGTGGCGGAACGAACGAACCGGTTTGCCAGTTTCATCCCATTAATGCTTGTCGTTTCAAACAGAACACTTTGTTCCATTGGACCTCCTCAATTATTAGGGTGTTAATATACCGATTGGTATATTTTTAGTCAAAAAAAATTAATCTGTCGCAGTGATCGAACGGATCAAGGCTTCGATTTGATCCAGGGAATTCATCAGATAGTTATTTTGTCCGCATACTTTAGCCAGTATACTGCCCCCTTCAATGAGCGACAGGGAAACATCGGCGATTTTTGATGGATTCGCATCCTTTTTAAACTCTCCGGCTTTTATGCCTTCTTCTATCAAATGGACGATAGTTGTCTTAAATCTGTCAATGGCTTCATTTGTTAACTCGCATAATTCCTTGTGCGTGTCATCAGCCTCGGCGGCGGTATTTAAAATCGGGCATCCGCCATAAGCAATCATTTTTTTATAGAGCTTTCGATAGGCGTTTGGAATGGCGAGCAGCTTTTCAGTGAATGTTTTTCCAACCTCGATTTCCATTTTAAGAAAAGAGGTCAGGTTTTTTACATTGTATTTAAAAACCGAGATGGCTACGTCATTTTTATCTTTAAAATTTCCGTAGATGCTGCCTTTTGTGAGGCCGGTCGCCTTGGCAAGATCGGATAGAGAAGTGCCGGCGATTCCTTTTTTATTAAAAATAGGGGCCGACTTTTCAATGATCAGCTGTCTCGTCAGTTCGGATTTATTTAAAATATTTTTTGCCATGGAAATTATATACCGATCGGTATATTTTTTGTCAAGATACTTTTATATTTTTCAGTTTATCTGATTTGCTCCCTCACCGTCAAAAAAACACCGGCATCTGTTCCCTGACGATTGATGGAATGGCAGGCGTTAATTGCAACCCGGATTGTAGGCGCTGGCGCCGGCCTTGATGAGGCGAAGGGTCGTGGTGATATCTTCCCACGCGTCATGTCCCAGGTCCTGGGCCTGCTGGAAGGCGTCCAGGGCTTCCTCCACCCGGTTCCGGTTCAGGTAGAGCCGGCCGAGGCGGTGATGGAGAAGACCGTTATACGGATCGATATCAACGGCCTGTTTGCAGAACATCAGGGCGATATCGGCGTTTTTTCCCCGGGCTTCATAGAGGCCGCCGAGGGCCGACAGGGAAAAGGCATCGTTGGAATTGATTTTCAGGGCGTTTTTGTAGGCGCTCTCCGCGTCTGAAATTCTGTCGAGGGCGGCCAGGGCATCTCCGAGAAGTCGTTGTGCCACTGCGGATTTTGGGTTCAGCCGTATCGCGGTCTCGATATGCGTGATCCCCTTGTCCGGCTGTGCCATCTCCAGGTATGTCCGACCGGTCTGAAGAGCGATTTCAAATACGTCCGCATCGATACGCTCGGCCTGAAGGAAGTATTCCAGTGACCGGGAATATTCCTTTTTGAGAAAATGCACGTACCCCGCGTTATAGATCGGCATGATTTCTTTTGCATCCAGCTGCATGGCGGCTGAAAATTGATCAAGGGCCGCATCCAGTTTTCCCTGGATACCGTAGCAGACTCCCAGGCTGTTGTGAACATTGATATTCTCGGGATCTATCATTAGGGCCAGCATAAACTCCGACACGGCCGCGTCGATATCGTTTTCCTGATAAAACCGGTCTCCGCTGATATTTAGGCTTACCGCGTCAAAGGCCGTGATGCTGCCGGGACCGAAAAACGCCGCGTGGTCGATGGCTTTTTTGGCGTTGTCCAGGATATGGTATTTTTCATATGAGAGGGTCGGAAACATGGCCACCCCCACGGAAAGGGTCTCCGGGCGGTCGGCGGAAAACCGCTGTTTGATAGTATCGGCCAGTGCCATGCATTGGTTTTGGGTTTTTCCCGGCACCAGGCATCCCAGCAGTTCGTGGTCGAGCATGCCCCATATCCCCCCGGTTTCCCCACAGACGGCATGGATCGCCCCTGCAAGTTCGACAATGGCGTCATCAGCGCTGTCGTTATGCGTCATCTGATCGATCTTGATGGCCATGGCCCCGAAACGGGGCCAATCCGAGACTACCGGCCACGTCGCGCGGCTCAGGGTATCGGACAGGTCGACGTCGGGAAAAGCCTTTTGGAGGCGTTTTACGGAGATGGTTTCAAGATGTTCATGAGGATCGGTTCCGGCCCGTTCCCGGGCGCTGGAGAACAGGAATTGATCGTCCGACGCCCGGGTGCGGGCCTGGTGTTCAGGTTTGTGCATGCTGGTCCTCTTTCAGAAGGGTTTGAATGGCGAAAAGGACTTCCGGCAGTTCATCCGTTTGAACCGTCCGCATGTCCATCAGATATACGTCATCAATGATCCGTCCGATGATGGGGGGCGATTGACGTCGCATCCGGTTTTCAAGCATTGCCGTGGTCAGGCCGCTGATGGTGATTCCGACCCCCCGGCTGGGCAGTTCCAGCAGCGGGAGCGCGCCGCCCCCGGCCCTGGATGGCAGGTCATGCAATTTTGACGATACGCGGGAATCTCCCAGCGCATCGATCATGGATTTGAGCGCATCGGCTCTGGATGCGATTTCGGACATGGAACAGGTCAGCATGCGCAAAGTCGGGATGGCGGATACGGCGGCTTTTTCGTCCCGATAGAGCCGCAGCGTGCTTTCCAGGCCGGCCAGGGTCATCTTGTCGATGCGCAGAGCCCGGGTCAGGGGGTTCTGTTTGATCTTGTCGATGATCGGTTTTGTTCCCGCGATAATGCCGGCCTGGGGGCCGCCCAGGAGCTTGTCGCCGCTGAAGGTGATGATATCGGCCCCGGCGGCCACCGATTCCTGGACCGTAGGTTCCTTTGTCAGGCCATATCGCGAAAAATCTACAAATGTGCCGCTTCCCAGATCCTCCATGACCGGCAGGCCGTATCGATCGCCCAGGGCCACGAGCTCGGCCAGGGATACCGATGCGGTAAAGCCCACCATCCCGAAATTGCTGGCGTGCACCTTGAGCAGAAGTCCGGTTTCGGGGGTGATGGCCCTCTGGTAGTCGGCCGGGTGGGTGCGGTTGGTGGTGCCCACCTCCTTGAGGATGGCGCCGCTTTTGGCCATGACATCGGGAATGCGGAACGAACCACCGATCTCCACCAGTTCCCCCCGGGATGCGATGACTTCCCGGTTCCGGGCGATGGTGTCTAAGCTCAGCAGAACGGCGGCGGCGTTGTTGTTGACCACCATGGCTGATTCCGCGCCGCTGATCTCGCAGATCAGGTCTTCAACGATGCTGTAGCGCGAGCCACGCTTTCCGGCGGCGAGATTGTATTCCAGGTTCGAATACCGCCCTGCGATGGAGATGATATGCTCTACGGCCGATTCGGCCAGCAGGGACCGGCCGAGATTCGTGTGCACCACCACGCCGGTAGCATTGATGGTGCGGACCAGGTTAAGGTTCATGGCGGCACTGGCCGTTTTTTCGATCTCGGAAAGAAGGGTCGCATCCGTCATGTCGGCGCCGGTTACGGTCGGGTCGTCGGCGAGGATGGCGTTTCGATATCGGGCCAGGACCCGTCGGACCGATGCGGTCAGCACAGTTTTCGGGATATCGGCAAGCGCCGCATCCGCACCGGCAAGATTCAGGAGATGATCCACGCCGGGTAGTTTCCGCAGCAGAGACTGCCGGGCCGGATTCATGTTGTTTGTTTTATCGGATTCATTCATTATTTATTTTAATTTTCGCATGGACGGTTTCGCAATAAGTCTGATTTTACATGCTTTCCCACAACACAGCATTTCGGGTTCGGGTGATGCTTTTCAACCGGCTGTTGCCGGCCCGATGGATACGTTCTGATTCCATATCATTTCAGGCAGATGGTTTTCAACCTAAAAAATCTTTATGATTGCTCCGTTCTGCGCTATGGTGATGTAAACGAGGATATTTAAGGAGAATGCCATGAAAGCAGCCAAAAATTATATTGTATTTCCGCTGGATGTGGCCAGTGTAAAGGAGGCCGCCGCCTATGTTGAACAGTTGTCGGACTGGGTGGGAATGTTTAAGGTCGGGCTGGAGCTGTTCATCCAGACCGGTCCGGAGATTGTCGATATCATCCGCAAAAACGGAAAAACCGAGATTTTTCTGGATTTGAAACTCCACGATATTCCGGCCACGGTGGCGCGGGCCATGGCCCGGATCGCCGACTTGGGGGTGACCTTTGCAACGGTGCATTGCGGAGAGACGCCCAGGATGCTCGAAGCAGCGGTCAGGGGCGCGGCTGGCCGGGTAGGGGTCCTTGGGGTTACCCTCTTGACCAGCATAACGCTCGAAGATATCCAGATATCGGGATACCGGGACGAATTCGCCATTGATCTGCCCCGGCTGGTGATCAAACGGGCCGAGGCGGCCCGCAGCGCCGGGTGCGCGGGCGTGGTCTGCTCAGGGCATGAAGTCCGGCAGATCAAGGAGGCGTTCGGCCAGGATTTTGTCGCCATTACCCCCGGCATCCGGCCTGCCTGGGACCTCAACAGCGGCGATGACCAGCGCCGGATCATGACGCCGGATCAGGCGGTCCGCAACGGCGCCGATTACCTGGTTATCGGCCGCCCCATCCGGGATGCCGAAGATCCGGTAGCAGCAGCCCAGTACATCGCCGATGAGATCGCGACCGCTCTTTAACGGACGGCGTGACAACAGAGGATCAAATACAAAAACGGGATAGCACGTTGCCGGTATGGACGGGCGTCCGACCGGGAAAACAGAGCCTGGAGATTGACGCGGTTCCCGGCTGCCGGAATGCTTCCCCCGGTCGCTTTTTCAAAAAAAGGCGCAAGAAATGCCATTTCTTCTTCTCTGCTCATGTTTTCTCGGCGCCTGCCGAAGCTCATTAATCGTACGCGCTTTTAATAAGCAATCCCTCGCGCT
>CAYZXZ010000058.1:0-15790 GCA_964481615.1 uncultured Desulfobacteraceae bacterium
AAAAATTTTAACGGCACATGCTGCTGGCGGGGAGTTTTGTGCAAAATTCAGGTATCAGTTATGAAATGTAAACCTATTTTTGGCCGGATTAGTAATTGAAAGTGGCTTTGGCTACAATCAAAAATGAATTTATCATTGACAACACGGGCATGGGGACATAATTCGAGTATATGCTAAATAATATAATCGAGAAACAGCCTGCCGGTTCATCGCAACTGGCATTGCAATGGCAGCAGCGTCTTTACGAGACCCCGTGCGGAAAAGAGATACTGGGATGCATCCAGTGCGGTACGTGCAGTGCCTCATGTCCGTTGAGCGACCAGATGGATCATGCGCCCCGGGAACTCTTCGCGCTGGTCAGGGACGGCGACATGGACGAGGTCCTGCGTTCCAACACCCCGTGGTTCTGCGTTTCCTGCTACCAGTGCATGGTGAGATGCCCACGGGATATCCCGGTCACCGATATCATGTATGCGTTGAAACAGATGGCCGTGGATACCGGTATGTTCCCGCGCGGTCACAAGATGGCGGGTCTGTATAAAATTTTCAACCAGGATGTGGCCCGTTACGGTAAAATCACCGGCTCGATACTGATGGGTCGATACGGTTTCCGGCACCCGGTGGACATGGCTTCCAAGATGGGCATCGGACTTCAGCTGCTCAAGGCCCGGCGGTTTGACTTCACCCCGCAGAAAATGGCCGATCCCCAAAAGATCGCCGATCTGCTGAAAGCAAAAGCACGCAGGTAAGATCATAAGATGAAATACGGTTTTTACCCGGGATGCTCCTATAAATCCGAGGCGGGATACAAGGAGTCTGTTGAGGCGGTATGCCGGGCCATTGGAGTGGACCTGCGGGAATTGCCGGACTTGAACTGCTGCGGCGCCACCAGCATGATCAGCATGAGTGCGGATGATGCCCACAGGCTTACTGCTCGGGTTTTCGCCCTTGCCTGCGGGAAGGGATTCGATGCCGTAGTCACCACCTGCAACGCCTGCTACACGGCCCTTCGCAAAACACGCAAAATTCTGGAGGCAAACCCCGGCCTGCGCACAGAGATCAATCAGCAGCTCGCTTCCGAAGGGCTGGCCGTAACGCACCTGCCGAAGGTCCGCCACCTGCTGGAGGTGTTTTATCAGGATGTGGATGGCGCGGCCTGGATCGGCAAAGCGCCCGCCGGAATCGCCGACGTCCCGGTAGCCGCCTATTACGGCTGCCAGTTGACGCGGCCCTGGGGCGACCTGGATCATCCCGAACGGCCGCAGATGCTCGATGTTTTCATAAAACGGCTCGGATACACGGTGGTCGACCATTCCGCTCGGACCCTCTGCTGTGGGGCATCGCATTTTTTTCCCTACCAGGACCAGTGCCGTTTTCTGGTGGAAAAAATCATCGGGGAAGCCCGGCGCAAGGGCGCTCACATGATCACCACCCTTTGCCCTCTCTGCCAGCTGAATCTCGATGCCGGACAGGAAACCCGCAAGGGACCGCCAATGCCGATTCCTTATTTTACGCAACTGGCCGGACTGGCCCTCGGAATTTCGCCGGACAAACTCGGCCTGAACAAACTCCTCATTCCCATGGACACACTGCTGCGAAAAATCCGATGATATACGAAAAACCCAGAATCGGCGTTTATATCTGCCATTGCGGAACCAACATCTCTCCGAAGGTGGATGTCGAGGCGGTGGCGAAATTTGCCGCCACGTTGGATAACGTGGCCGTGGCCCGTGATTATAAATTCATGTGCTCGAATCCCGGGCAGGAATTTATCGTCAATGATATCCGGGAAAAGGGCCTCAACCGGGTGGTGGTGGCATCCTGCTCGCCCCGGATGCACGAGCCCACCTTCCGCAAGGCATGTGAAAAAGCCGGCATCAGCCCTTATTATTTCCAGATGGCCAATATCAGGGAGCAGACGTCCTGGGTCACCGCGGACAGCGTCCATGCCACGCAAAAAGCAAAGGACCAGGTGGCCGCAGCCGTGGCACGGGTGGCCGGTCATACGGCCCTGTCCGGCAGGGAAGTGGCGGTTGAAAAATCGATCCTGATCATCGGCGCGGGCATCGCCGGAATCCAGGCGGCCCTGACGGCCGCGGAAGCCTGGTACGACGTTCACCTGGTGGAACGCGAACCCTCCATCGGCGGCCACATGGCCAAATTCGACAAGACATTTCCCACCCTTGACTGCGCGGCCTGCATTATGACCCCGAAAATGGTGGAGGTGGCCCGGAAGGAATATATCCGGCTCCATACCTGGAGCGAGATCGTTTCCGCAGAAGGGTTCGTCGGTAATTACAAGGTGCGTATCCGCAAAAAGCCCCGGTACGTGGATCCGGACAGATGCACGGGTTGCGGCGTCTGTTCACAGAAATGCCCGGTCAAGGTCTCTTCCGAGTTTGATCAGGGCCTGACGTTTCGAAAGGCGATTTATTCTCCGTTTCCACAGGCCGTTCCCAATACGCCGGTCATTGACACGGCCAGCTGCATATATTTTATCAAAGGGAAGTGCCGGGCCTGCGAGAAGTTTTGCGAAGCCGGTGCCATCGATTTCAACCAGACAGAAGAAACCGTGGACGTCGTTGTCGGGGCCGTTATCGCGGCAACGGGGTTCAAAGCATTTGATCCGACCCCGCTGACGGCATACGGTTACGGTCTTTTCCCGGAAGTCTACACCAGCCTTGAGTTTGAACGCTTAAGCAACGCCACTGGACCCACCGCAGGCAAAATCCTGGGCAAAACCGGCAAGCCGCCGCAGCGGGTGGCCATTATTCATTGCGTGGGATCAAGGGACAGACATTACCGGAAATACTGCTCCCGGGTATGCTGCATGTATTCTATGAAATTCGCCTACCTGGTGAGGGAGAAAACCGGTGCCGAGGTTTGGGAATTCTACATCGACATGCGTTCCCCGGGAAAACTCTACGAGGAATTCTACAACCGGGTCCAGGAGGAAGGGGTTCATCTGGTCCGGGGCCGGGTGGCCCAGGTCACCGACATTCCGGATCATCCGGCGGACGCGGGCCGTCTGGTGGTTGTGGCGGAAAACACTTTGGCCCGCAGGGTTCTGCGTGTACCGGTGGACATGGTGATTCTAAGTGTCGGTCTTGAACCGGCCATGGGTTCGGACGTCGTGAGCCGGATGCTTGGCATTCAACGCGACGCCGACGGATGGTATAACGAACTGCACGCCAAGCTGGCGCCTGTGAAAACCGCGGTTGCCGGTATTTTTCTGGCCGGGTGCTGCCAAGGGCCCAAGGACATCCCCGATACCGTGGCCCAGGCATCGGCCGCCGCCGGGGAGGCTGTTTCCCTGCTGTCCAGGGGAACGGTGCGGACCCTGGCCGAAATTTCATATATCGACCCGGACCGGTGCTCCGGGTGCCGGACCTGTATTGACATGTGTCCGTATTCGGCGATTTCCTTTGATGAAGGCACGAATGTTGCCGTGGTCAATGACGCTCTGTGCCAGGGATGCGGGAGTTGCGCGGCGGCCTGTCCCAGCAGCGCGGCCGGAATCCGGCATTTTGACGATTGCCAGATCATGGCGGAACTGGAAGCCCTGACATGAGAAAAATGATGCTTTGGTCAAAAATGGATTGATAAAATAAGTAAGGTTTCAATCATGAACGTATTTGAACCCAAAATCATTGCAATGGTCTGTAACTGGTGCACGTATACGGCCGCGGACCTGGCCGGCACTTCCCGGCTGATGTATCCCCATAACGTCCGGATCATCCGGCTGATGTGCACCGGCATGCTGGATGTCAAATATGTGCTGAAGGCGTTTCTGGACGGGGCTGACGGGGTGTTTATCGGCGGCTGCCATCCCGGGGACTGCCATTATATCAACGGCAACCTTAAAGCGGTCCCGCGGATCTCCGGTGTCGCCAGGATACTCGAACAGTTCGGCTTCGCGCCCGAAAGACTTGAACGCAAATGGATCGGCGCCAGCGAGGGACCTGAATTTCAAGAACATATCACCCGCTTTGTGGAAACCATCCGGATCCTGGGGCCGAGCCAGGCCGCAAATACCATGATTTTATAGAAGAGAGCCTTTGTCATGACTGTTTTTCATCTCAAAACCAACGTCAAACCCGCATCAGCCGTCAACGAATTCCTGAGCCGGATGCTGGCGGCATCCCTTGTGGACGCGGTGCTGGTATCGGCCCGGACCCCGCACTCGCCGCTTCCCATGCCGGCGCTTTGCACCGATCCCGACAGAATCGATGCCGCGGACACGCTGGCACCGGTTGCGTCCTTTAACGCGGCCCGACAGGCTGCATCCATTCTCCGGCATGAATCGGGCCGCAAAACAGCCCTGGTGCTCCGGCCCTGCGAAATCCGGGCTTTGATCGAGCTTGTCAAGTTGAAGCAGTGCGTGCTTACCGATACCGTCATCATCGGCATGGAGTGCTATGGAAGACTGGAAAACCGGCTTTTTCTGGAAAAGATCGGCGAAGATTCCGATTTTGTCGACGCGTTTTATCATGATTCCGGCTTGCAGGATCTGGTCTGCGCTTCCTGCCGCATCTGCACCCGGTTTATGCCCGAGGGCGCTGATATTGTTTTATGCACCATGTGGCAGCCGATGACCGATCATATCGGCATCGCCTCGCAAACCCCGGCCGGCGCGGATCTGCTGGGCAAGCTCGATCTGGCCGAAGGCGCACAACCGGCGGAACGCGCGGAAGCAATCCGGCAAATGCATGAAAACAGGGAACGGGAAAAAGAAAGCGTGTTCCTGGAAATCGCCGAACAAACCGATACCATTGAAAAATTTCAGAAATATGTGGCCGAATGCATCAACTGCTATAACTGCCGGGTGGCCTGTCCGGTCTGTTACTGCCGGGAATGCGTGTTTCTTACAGACGTGTTCAACCATGATCCACAGGTTCTGATGCGCCGCGCGTCAAAGAAAGGCATGATCAAGCTGCCCACGGACACGTCCATGTTTCATCTGACCCGGATGGCGCACATGGCCCATGCATGCGTAGCCTGCGGGCATTGCAGCAGCGTCTGTCCCAGTCAAATTCCTGTGGCCGAGATCTTTATCAAGGTGGGGGCTGAGGTGCAGAAACTCTACGGTTACGAGCCGGGCCGGGATCTTTCGGAGTCCATGCCGTTGATGGTTTATGACAAGGCGGTCATTGAATGATATAATCATAAAGTTTTGCAAAGAAATTAACGCAATAGCGTAATGGGTTATAAAGAACCGTCAAAAACAATCGAATCGTAAGAAATCAGACTTTTTGACGAAACTCTTAAAATGAGATCATTAGAATAAATCCACATGCAGCAGGATGAGAAAAATATAATACCGGACGAAAAGGACATCTCCGTCGTCGTGATCGGCGCGGGGATTGCCGGTATGCACGCGGCCCTGGAACTTGCGGAATGCGGATGCCGGGTAATGCTCATTGAAAAGACCCCGGCTGTGGGCGGGCTGCTTTCCCAGCTCGATCACCAGTTCCCGGATGACGGATGCGGCATGTGTCGGATCCTGCCCATGATCGGCCGGGACGCATGCCGCCAGGTCTGTCTGCGAAAAGGGCTGGATCATGATCGGATCACCATTCTGACAAATACGTCGGTGACCGCTGTTGACGGCCGCCCCGGCAGCCTGAACATTACACTGGCCCGCAATCCTTCCGGGGTGGACCCGGACCGCTGCACCCTTTGTGGAGACTGCATCACGGCCTGCCCAGTGGAAGTGCCGGATATTTTCAACGTTGGCCTCGGATGCCGTAAAGCCATCTATTCCTCAGTTCCCCACCAGGCCGACCGGATAATGCCAGTCATTGATTTTCAGGCCTGCACCCGCTGCAAGGACTGCGAGGAAGCCTGCCCGGAAGATGCCGTCCGCCTCGACGCTGAACCTGAAACCCTGGTTGTAGACCACATTGCCGGCGTGATTTACGCGCCCGGTGCCGGTCTGTTTGATCCGGCCATGACCGATGTTTACGGATACGGAGTTCTGCCGGATGTTGTCACGGCCATGGCCTTTGAACGGATGTTATCCGGCAGCGGCCCGTTTTCCGGCAGGCCGGTCCGTCCGTCGGACGGGGGCCCGATCCGGAAAATCGCCTGGGTCCAGTGCGTGGGATCGCGCGATATCATGATCGGCGCGGATTACTGCTCATCGGCGTGCTGCATGTTTGCCGTCAAGGAGGCTGTCCTGGCCCGTCGGAAAATCGACGGGCCAGTGGAAACCGCGATTTTTTACATGGACATGCGAACCTTTGGCCGGGATTTTCAGCGATACCGGGACCGGGCCGAAAAAGTGACTGGCGTGCGGTTTGTCCGGTGCCGGATTCACAGCATCGAACCCGGAGACGGGGCAGGGGGAATAAAAATAACCTATGTGGATGGCGCCGGATGTTTCGCGGAAGAAAATTTTGATCTGTCGGTATTGTCCACGGGCTGTTCGACCGCCCGGAATTTTCCCGATTTTACCTCTCTGGAAGGGGTTTATGTGCTCGATACCGTGCCTGGGCTTACCGATATCGCGGCATCCATCATTGCGGCCGGCGCCGCTGCCGGACGGGTCTTGCGACAGAACCGGGATAAGGGCCTCCATGCCACAAAGTTTTCGGCTGTCGCTGATGAGAAGTCTAACGAGGCCGCACTTTTCAACAGAAAGCCCGCATTTCATCTCTTATTTTACGGCGTTTCCGAAACCTCATTACCGGGTGTCGATCCGGACGGTTTTATCGCCCGACTTGCAAAAGCAAATTTGAGCATGCCGGTCACACGGATGGCATCCACATCCGATGAAAAGGGCTTATCGGAGGGAATAACTCAAATCAGGGCTTCCAATCCAAATCGGCTCATCATTGTTACCGCAGCACCACATGCCGTGCGGATTCACCAGTGGAGCAAATGGATTGGTCTTTTGCCGTCCCTGATACAGGTGGTGGATATCCGTCCTTTTGCCGCTGTTGATCGATCCAGCCTCAATATCGCGGAATTGGTCCGGAACATCGAAATGGCGGTCAACCGCCTGCGGTCACGAACAGCGGGAACCACCGAAGACCGTTTTGTTGACCAAACCGCTTTGGTTGCGGGGGCCGGACCTGCCGGATTCAGCGCGGCCCTGGCCCTTGCGGACCTCGGTATTAGCGTGGCCGTAGTCGAGAAATCTGACCGTACGGGCGGCAACGCGGCCAATATTCATGCGCCGGAAACCCGGGATATCGTGCAGTCGCTGATCCATCGCGCGGAACATCATCCTCTGATCCGGGTTTATCGCGGGTCGTCGGTGGTCTCCCACCGGGGCCTGCCCGGCCGGTTTTTGGCCGATGTCCGTCTCCCTGAGGGTGGAAATGAAATTATCGGCCACGGGGCCGTCATTCTGGCTGTCGGCGGCAAACCTGCGGAAACCGGGGTCTACGGCATGGACGCCCATGAATCCGTTATCAGCCAGTTCGAGCTGGAACGCCGGATTCATGCGTCGGAAAATGATTTCGATCCTCCCGGTTCCGTTGTCATGATCCAGTGCGCGGGCTCCCGGGAGGAACCGAACAATTACTGCAGCCGGATCTGCTGCGCCAAGGCCCTTGTAAATGCCCTGAAGCTCAAAAAACTTGCTCCTGACATCAAGATATGGATCTTTTACCGGGATATCATGACTTATGGGGATCTGGAAAAGATCTATACCGAGGCCCGGGCGGCCGGTATCTTCTTTATTCCTTTTGATCCGGGTCAAAAACCCTCGGTCGTAAGCGAAGCCGGAAAAATGGTTGTTGCGGGCCGCGACCCGATAATGGGCGAGGAAATCCGCTTGACGCCGGACCTGGTGGTTCTGGCAACCGGCTTGGTCCCGGCACCCGCAGAGGATCTTGCCCGGATATTCAGCATCAGACTGACCCAGGATGGCTTCATCCGGGAGGCCGACCCAAAATGGCGGCCAGTGGACACCGGCCGCGAGGGTATATTTGTTGCCGGGCTCTGCCGGGCACCGGCCAATGCCGATGAGGCAATGCGGGAAGGCGAGGCCGCCGCATACCGTGCCTATCGCATTCTTAGCCGCGCCCGTATCTCGGCCCAGCGTTATTCGGCTCGAGTTCGCCACGTCATCTGCTCCCAGTGCGAACTGTGTATTGAGATCTGCCCCTATGAAGCACGGTATATCAATCTTCGGGAAAAGAAGGTCATGGTGGATGCCGTGGCCTGTCAGGGTTGCGGGGCATGTGCGGCCATCTGTCACAACAGCGCCTCCGTGCTGATCGATTTTGAGGACAGCGGCATCATGGGCGCCATTGAAGCCGCGCTCTAAGAAATAACAAAACCTTATTTAAGTTTATCAGGGCTTGACCAAAAAGATTATGACAATCATCACCGACAGAAACCCATCCGAAATAAACCAAAACGCCCCCTTGCGGCCGGTGGGCAGCGTCGCGGACATGTGCCTGGCCTGCGGCACCTGTTCGGCCGGATGCCCCATTACCGGCATCAGCGGTTTTGACCCACGCAAAATCGTCCGAATGGTTCTGCTGGGCCGTGACCGGGAATTGGTCGATTCTCCGCTTCCTTGGCTCTGCACCATGTGCAGCAAGTGCGAACATGCCTGCCCAATGGGCATCAATATTGTCAACATCGTCCGAACCGCCCGGGGCATGGTGGACCGGGAAAAAGTCCCCGGCATGATTCACAAGGGGGTGGCCCTGGGGCTTGAGACCGGCAACAACCTTGGACTGCCCGAAGACGATTTCCGTTTCATCATCGAGGACGTGGCTGGAGAGCTTTCCGGGGAGGCGGGTTTTGCGGATTTTTCGGTTCCCTTCGACAAAAAAGGCGCCAACCTGCTCCATACCCTGCACAACAAGCTGGTCAACACCCAGAACGAAGACCTGGTCCACTGGTGGAAGATATTTCATGCGGCCGGAGAGGACTGGACTCTGCCCGCCGTCAGCTGGGAAGGCGTCAACTGGGGCCTGTTTTCCGGAGACGATGCCGCCATGAAGGTTTTTGTCGAGCGCATCGTCGAACACATGGGGCGTCTTGAGATCAAGAATCTCATGTATCCGGAGTGAGGGCACGCCTACCTGGCGACCCGGTACGGGTTGCAGAAATGGTTTCCGGATTTTTTCGACAAGTTCGGCGCGCTCACGGTCTTTGATCTGCTGGTGGATTACCTGAAATCCGGTCGGATCAAAGTCGACAAAACATTGATAATCCAGCTGGTTGCCTATCATGATCCGTGTAACTACTGCCGGAAATCCGAAGAACTCTTCAGACATGGATACTACGAGGAGCCACGGTGGGTCCTAGACCAGTGTGTGACCGAATGGGTGGATCTTTTCCCTTCAAAAGCCAACCAGTATTGCTGCGGCGGGGGAGGCGGGACCCTGCTGACGCCGTTTAAGGATGAACGGATGCATAACGGTCGGAAAAAGATCGAGCAGATCCGCCGGAGCAGGGCAGATATGATCATCCTGCCATGTCACTCCTGCCACGGCCAGATCAAGTCCCTGCTGGCCGAAAACGGGATGGAGCATATCCCCGTCAAATATCTGTGGGAAGTGGTGGCTGATGCCCTGATCATTGATTGAGGCGTTTTTTTCAAATTTTCTGAAATATCGACGGCAGCCCCGCGATTTTGTGCGCCCCGCAGATATCCCGTGTGGAAAAGGTCTTTGAAGGTTTTCGATGTCAGGCCATTTGCCTTGCAGGTCTGGTATACTAGGGGGTATTCTCCGGTTTCCATGAATGCGTTCCGGATGAAGAGGATGACTTTCCAGTGATCCGCTCCAAGACCGCCGGGCATGTTTAGTTTCCGCGCTATGCCTTTGGCGAAATTTTCATCCCACGCATCCCGGTCCGTTAAAAAATTCCGGTCATCGATTGCGTAGTTTTTATCCTTTCAGGTAAATGTAAATGTCGCCATGTCGTTCTCCCAATGCAAAAATGCCAAACGTTTTCAATCCTGAAACTCATGTCCCTGGCTTCTGATTGTCAATAATTCGGATCATATCCTGCGGGGATCATCGATATTTGTGCTTGTCAAAAGCATCGGTAACCAATATGATCCCGGTAATTTCGGCAAAGAGCTGCTTCACTGAGGGAAGGCATCACTGTATTGCCGTCTTGAATGATTTCACAACAAGGAAACCCAGTGAATCAGAAACCTGGAATTATAATATAGGGTCGAATGAAATGAATAAAATTCTCGAAAGTATAGCGGGTTACGTATGGGGCCTACCACTAATCATATTGCTGATCGGAACCGGCTTTTACCTGACCTTTCTGTTGAAGGGCCTTCAGTTCCGGAGCCTTCTTCATGCCTTTGATCTGGCTTTGATCAAGCGGAAGGAGGGGGGGGAGGACCAGGAAGGCGATATCTCGCATTTTCAGGCACTGATGACCGCGCTGGCCGCAACGGTTGGAACGGGCAACATCGCCGGCGTGGCCACTGCCATCTCCCTGGGCGGTCCAGGGGCACTCTTCTGGATGTGGATCACCGGGTTTGTCGGCATGGCCACCAAGTATAGCGAGGCGGTCCTGGCGGTTAAATACCGCGAGAAAGACGAACTCGGCAAGATGATCGGCGGTCCCATGCACTATATTGAAAAGGGCCTCGGCAGCAAGCCCCTTGCGGTGGTATTCGCCGTATTCGCGGCTGTTGCTGCCTTCGGCATCGGCAACATGGTCCAGGCCAATTCCGTGGCCGACGTGATGCATTCCTCCTTCGGCGTGGATAAGCGGCTGGTGGGAGTGGTGATGATGGCATTGACTTATCTGGTGGTCATTGGCGGCATCAAATCCATCGCCCGGGTCACTTCGGTGATCGTCCCCTTCATGATTCTGCTATACATGGCGGGCGCCCTGGTGGTTCTGGTTATTTTTTACGACCGGATTCCCGGGGCTTTTGTCCTGATTTTTACCCATGCGTTTTCGCCGACGGCAGCAGGCGGCGGTTTTGCCGGCGCCACGGTGATGATGGCCGTTCGTATGGGCGTGGCAAGGGGAATTTTTTCCAATGAATCGGGCCTGGGAAGTTCGCCCATTGCGGCGGCCGCCGCGAAAACCAGCGAACCCGTCCGGCAGGCGCTGGTTTCCATGACCCAGACTTTTATCGACACCATAGTGGTCTGCACCATGACAGGCCTGGTTCTGCTGGTCACCAACGCATGGATCGATTCGGGAAAGACCGCTGCCGCGCTTACGGCCCATGCCTTTGAAACCGGACTTCCGGGCACATGGGGCAGCATGATCGTTGCCGTTGGCCTGATATTCTTCGCCTATTCCACCATTCTTGGTTGGTCTTACTATGGCGAAAAATCTATCGAATATCTCTTCGGCGTCAAGGTCATCACGCCCTACCGCGTCTGCTGGGTTGCTTTCGTGTTCGTGGGCGCGTGGGTCAAAATCGAATTCGTATGGAATTTTGCAGACATCATGAACGGGCTCATGGCGGTTCCCAACTTGATTGCGCTTATCGGTCTTTCCGGCGTGGTGGCCGTTGAGACAAGATCCTACTTCGAAAGGCAGCGGGGTAAATCTTGAAAAAGATATCATCGCCGCGAGCATCAAGTATTTTTTTCGATCGCCGGGATCATATCCTGGTCCAGATGGTCAATGACATGCTGGCTGCGGACAAATCCCAACTGCAGACCCAGCGACGGTTTTTTCATCAGTTTCACCCCCGCGGTATCAAAGAGATGGCCGAATCCAAGGGACTGCGCATTGCTTACGCAGTCATTCATCTTCTGCAATCCCTGGAAGGGGGCCAGATATCTCATCGACTTTCGGCCCTGAGGGCCCTGCGCGACGAAGTGATCTGCAGCACCAATCAGGACCTTCAGATGAACACCGGCCGGGTCCTGATCGAAATTATGAAAGATCTTGTCCGGGCCCACGGCAACGATCGACACCAACTGGTCCTTGCCCATGATTTCCGGCTGGTGGCCATGGGAAAGCCTCGCATCGTGCGGTCTTATCTGAAGAAATATCATCTCCTGGAAATGCCTGAGGAGTGGAACCAGCTCGCCTTTGACGATCATGTTCATGATGCCAATACCAAGGGTCGCAAATCAGCCACCCACCTGATCATGGATGCGTGGATCAAGGGGATCCGGCGGCTCCGGGTGATCTATTACAATTTCATCCGGCCGGAAACCGCCGCCGAACTTCTCGAAGCCGCTTCCATCATGGGAATCATGGTGCGGGTCGGCATTGAATTTTCCACGCGGTTTTACGATCGTTTCGCCCGGCTCATCTGGGTGCCTCGCGGGTTTTCCGATGCCGACGATTTCATTCGGTTTCTAGAACAGTCCTCCGTGCGGTCCCTTATGGACGAGAGCCGCCAGGTATCGGAATACCAGCGGCAACATGTCATAGTCATGCTGGAAAGTTTCAACAGGCATCACCGCCCGGTCATCAACCGGGATCTGGGCCTGGATCTGGCGCCTTTGGAGGCGTCGGAATTTTCCACTTTTGTCGGACTCGGCCAGGCGTCGCTGCTGCATCTGGCTAAATTCATCCATTCCCGGCTTCTACCCTTGATGAGTGCCCGGGTCCGGGATCTGCGGGACCTTTATCCGGCGGCCGACGAGGCGGAGCAACGGCGCATGCGGATCATCGTCAACCGCATGGATGAACTGGATACCGATATCATACATGATCTGTTCCTCGAGTCCGAGGACAACCCAGAGGTTTTTGATATCAGCAGGCCGGTCAGCCTGGAATCCCTGCCCGCCATGATGAGCCTTTCCCCCTGTGAACTCGTGGATCGTCTGGCAGTGCTGCATTCCGGATATCGCATCACCCTCAATCTCACCAATATGAGGGTCGAAGACGTTCTGGAGATGCTGTATGACTGCGGCGGACGCATTACCCGGCTGGAAATATTCAACCTCAAGGATTATGCCGGCGGCAAGGTGGATCACATTCCGAAAATCGCCGGACTCCAGGCGGCCATCAACAGGGGAAATATCATCCAGTTGAAAAAGATGACCCTCGAGATGATCGACGGGCTCAGGAAAAGCATCAACCCGGTGGATCGGGAACGCGTCGGGAAATTCAGAACAATTCTGTCCAATCTTGAAGCGTTTAAGGATCGGTATAAGGTCAGGCCGCTGAAGCCGCGAGTTGGGAGCGATTCCACCGGACAGTCGCCACGGCTGCACGGCATGGGGCTGGTAGTGATAGACTCCCTGCCGCGACGGGCCCAGAAGGTCGTGCGCGAGGAAAAGGAAACCCCCCGGATGATCATTCCGTTTCACGTGGATACTGAATTGCGCATCAAATACATGCAGGGCGACGATGGGGAAAAGATATTCCCGCGCCTGCTGCAATGGGTCCGGATGATCCCCGGCCTGCGGTATGCGGGCATGCAATGCCGCAGGGAGTGGTATGCCCATGAGAATTCCACGCGCATGGTGGACCGCGGCAATGTCGTCACCCTGGGCGGGCTCCAGCCGGTCAGCACCAATCGGCTTTCCCTTGCGCAAACCGCCGCGGAAGCCGAACGGAAACCCCGTGAATGGCGTTATCTGCAAACCTGGCTGAAAAACAGTCTGAAAATTGCCTTCGGATTCATACCGGCCTTTCTGACGTTTTTTCTGGCCTATGACTGGTGGGTGCTGGCCTTTTTCGGGGCCTTTATATGGTTCGGCATCACCGGACTGCGAAATGTTGTCCAGTCCGTTCTGGGCGGAGGCGGGATCCGACGGTCGCCGCTGCTGCGATGGAATGATTACATCAGTTGGGACCGGATCTCGGATTCATTAATGTTTACCGGCTTTTCTGTTCCGCTGCTCGATTATTTTATCAAGACGCTTTTTCTTAACCAGGGTTTGGGGGTCACGGTTTCCACCCATCCAGTCGTCCTGTATGCGATTATGGCGCTGGTCAACGGCATTTACCTGACCAGTCACAATCTCTACCGGGGTCTGCCGCCCGCGGCCGCGTTCGCGAATTTTTTCCGCAGCATTTTTTCCATTCCCGTGGCATTCGCCTTCAACGAGGCGGCCGGCGGTATCCTTGTTCTGGCGGGTGCGGCTGACGCGGCCGGTATCCTGCAGCAGTGGGCCGCGGTCATTTCCAAGGCCGCGTCGGATTCCGTGGCCGGTATTATAGAAGGCACCGTGGACCGGGCACGCAATATCCGCCACCGTATCAGCGATTATCAGAACAGGATCAAGGCCTTCATCGATATTTACGCCCGCCTGGAGATGCTCTTTCCGGAAAAGGATGTGATGGAACTGCTGGAAAAGCCGGATCAGTGGTTCGATTCTGCGTCCGAGGAGGCCCGGCAGACCATCAACATGCTTATTATCACCATGCTGGATCTGCTCTATTTATGGATGTACCAGCCCAGGGCATGGACGGCCCTGAAAAAAATCCTCTGCGGCATGACCCCGGATGAGCGGCGCATATTGATAAAGGCCCATGCCGTGTTAAAGCTGGAGCGCCATATCAGCCTGATGTTCATCGATGGGATGCTGGGTAAAAGTTTTTCAAAACCACTGGCATTCTATCTGAATCGATCCACGGAATACCTGGCGGAACTGAACCGGCTCAACAACGATATCGGCGAGTGCCCGGAGGAGGCCTGCTAATAGGCGCGTCGGCCGTCGACCGGTGTAATGGAACGGATGCGCATGACGCACGGTTGTCTAAATCCGGATATGCGCCCGGTGCGAAGACAAGAAAACCGTTTTTATACCGGGCATGGAGCGGGTACATGGTCGATGCACAGGCGTTTATTTGCGCTGATTTGTTTCCGCGAGAATCTGATCAAGCCGCTCCCGGATATAGCCCGAAAGTTTTTCCACATCGGATTGCGGCATCTGATGGATGTCATGGGACAGGGCCTTGATATCTTCTTCGGCCATGCCGAGAGTCTTGTTGACCATGAACGTGTCGATTTCTCCATTTTCCAGCAGCAGCCCGCATGCCCCTACTGCGCCGACGAATTCGTCTTCGATGAAGATGGGCACCACCAGCTTGAGCAGGCCGGCGTCGCACTCTTCGATTACCGCATCCCCGGCCTGGCGCGCCATTTCCGCGATGTTCATATGGGCCACCGCGCAGATGAAACTCTGGCCCCGGTCATCGGCCTTGACCGCTGGGCAGAAGCGGTTGACCCACTGCTTGTAGTCCGTTATCCGGATTCCGTCCGTACCAAACACGTTGGCATCCAGGCCAGAGCGTTCGTGAATATCCTTTTCAAAAGCGATCCATTGTTCCAGCGATAAAATATCGGTCAGTTTCATTTTTTTCCCTTTTTTCATCAGTGTTGTCCGGTTAGATTTTTGCATATCACAGGACCGTAAAAAAAAATGGAAAAATGTAAATTTTTTACTTGACGCTCAGAAAAAATTTTTGCGGCGACTTGCAATATTATTAATTATTGCAAGGAGTTATAAAAATGCCGCATCCGTTTCGACCGTACAGTAAACATCGATCATACTCTTTTGATAAACTCTACCGCCCGGCGGAAAATATTCTGCCGAAAACGCCGGTGCTTACATCCAGAGGCGATAGGCCATTGAAAATGACCTTTGAAGACCAACTGAAAGCCTTGCAGCAATTCACGGTGACCGTTAAAAACCTTTAAAATCAAGGGCGGCGCCTTTTGCTCTTCGCGATGTTTCCGCCTATCAATTTTAGTAGAATTGCTATTTAAAAAACTACAAATCATCATAAATTATTGATATTATTATAAATAAAAACTCTAGGCACTAGTGTCTTTATGTGGCAGCCTCTGATCAATGATCGTCGATTTATTATTTTGACTTTATAAAGTTAACCATGGAGCATCACCTTAACCACAACGTGCATG
>CAYZXZ010000059.1:0-15062 GCA_964481615.1 uncultured Desulfobacteraceae bacterium
GCCAGAAAATAATGATAAAACAGGGAATGACCATGATTGCCAGATGAAATGCCTCGGCTTTCCCGCCGGCCGAAAGATCCCCCATGAGCCAGAACAGGATATTGTGCACCCGGGCATCCCGGGTCAGGGAAATGAGAAACATGATCACCGCCGAACAGAAGGCGTTGACCATGACCCCGGACAGCAGCAGCGTCTCTTTTTTCAACAGGGTCGGCCCGGAAGCGATCACCAGCACCAGGACCAGGGTGGTCATGCCGCCGGAAAAGGCAAGCAAACTAACGCCCGGGAAATAAGAGATGCCTATCAGTATCCCGATGATGGCGCCGATGGCAGATCCCCCTGAAATGCCGAGAATATAGGGCTCCGCAAGGGGATTACGCAACAACGCCTGAAACACCAGTCCTCCCAGGGAAAGGGTGGCCCCGATCATGGCGGACATCATGACCCTCGGCATGCGAAGCTGCCAGACAATCTGGTAATAGAGCGCGTCCGGATCCAAAAGACCACGAAAGGTCTCTACCAGCGCCTCCCAGCCGGTTCCGGCGGAACCAAAGAAGAGCCCGGCGGCCATGGCCGCAACCAGAACGGCCAGGGTGGCCATGGTTGTCAGCAGCGCGCGTTTGATGATCGTCTGCATATTCCGGTCCCTGCCCCTGTCTATTAATCACCCGGTTCGGGGTGAATCAACCGCACAAGAAGTTCAAGCGCGTTGATGAGTCGTGGCCCAGGCCGGTCAAACAGGCCGGAATCCACCACAAAGACACGCTCGTTTCTCACGGCCGGCAGCCGGGGCCATTGTCGCCATCCATCCACCACGGCATCTGATTCGCCTTTTCCGGACATGGTGGTCACGATGATAATATCCGGCGACAACAGCAGGACCTGCTCCATGGTAAATCTCGGATAGGACGGCTGATCCCCGGCCAGATTACGGCCGCCCGCCCGGACGATCAGCTCATGGATGAAGGTGTCATTCCCGGCCGACACAACGGGCGATGCATTGATCTGAAAAAAAACCCCCGGCCGCTCCTTGATCCCGGCTATCCTTGCCGCCACCTGATCCATGCGCCGGCGCATATCGGCGACGATCTCTTCGGCCTTCTCAGACGCGTCCAGCAGCCCACCGATATCGATAATGGATGCCATGACGCTTTCCAGACACCTTGGGTTGACGGCATAGACCGGGATCCCCATCGCCTCGATGCGCATGACAACCTGTATGGGATTTCCGTCCTTGACGGCGATACAGAGATCCGGTGCCACAGAGACGACCCTTTCAATGTCCGGATGAATATAAGATCCGATTTTCGGCAGATTTTCGGCTGCTTCGGGAAAATCACTGAAGGTAGTGACCCCTTTCAGCCGATCCTGGCGTTCTATGGCATACACGATCTCGGTGATGCTGGGGGCCAGGGCAACAACCCTTGCCGGGGAAACCGGCACCTGAACGGAACGGCCCGTATGATCCAACACGGTTCTGACAGCGGCATCAGCCGTCATCGCAAAAACCGCTGCAGCCGTCACGGAAAAAAATATCGCCGAAACGAACCAGACACGACACATTTTCATCTCTTTTTCCAGAAAATCGGTAACCCCTTGGGGCATGGATGATATTTTTCTTATTTTCTAAATGGTTATCTTCTTGTTTCAATTATTTTTGTCCGTGTCAAGGCCAAACTGGGGGCGCGGTTATAGATTCCGACTCGTCCCGCAATCATGCCGGGATGACCTTTTCAGAAACGCATCCCGACGTTTTCCTTGCAATAAAACGGATAATGCCATAATATTACTGATTATGAATAGACGCGCATTTCTCCTGTTTTCAATTGATGGTCAGCTTTATGCCGTTGATGTCCATGCGGTGCGACAGGTCATCCAGGCCGTTGAACTGACCCCGGTTCACAACGGTCCCGAACTGCTGTTCGGCCTTCTCAATATGCATGGAGACATCATCCCGGTTTTAGATATCCGCAGGCAGCTCGGGCGGCCGCTCCGGCAACTCCGGGCAACCGACAGGATGGTCATCGCCAGGACAAACGGCCATATCATCACGTTTGCCGCCGATGATATTGAAACCATCATCGAATGGGAATCCGATGATATCACCCCGTCGGCCGGCATGTTCCCGGGCATGGAACATATTATCGTCGGAACGGCCTCACACCGCGGCCTCACCATACTGGTTTATGCGACGGACCAGCTCTTCCCGGACCATGAAGTGGACCGGGTCGTCAAGCACTTAAACGATAATCACACGATGTCATGCTAAACGATATTCCGGAAAACCTGCTCCGCGACGTCAGCGGACTGATCGGTTCACGAACCGGTCTCCTTTTTCCCCCAAAAAAATGGGACACGCTGAAAAAAGCCGCAAAAACCGAAGCCGCAGCCCGCGGGATGGATGCCTGCGTCTTTCTGGAAGGTCTTATGGCGGACTCCTGCTCCGACGGGCGAATACTCTACTCACTGGTGAGTCGCCTGACCATCGGCGAGACCTATTTTCTCCGGGACAAGCATCTTTTTCAATTGTTAAAGGACCATATCATCCATGATCTAGTGTCGCGCCCGCTCGGAAACAATAAAAAAATAAATATTCTCAGCGCTGGATGCGCCAGCGGCGAAGAGCCCTATTCCATTGCCATCCTCATCGATCAAGCATTCCCGGCGGTCAAGGAAAAAGAGATCGCCATCATAGGAACGGATATTAATCCGCTGTTTCTGGAAAAAGCCGAAAAAGGGATTTATTCCCGATGGTCCCTCAGGGAAACGCCCGATCCGATACTGACCCGCTATTTTACGCCCGTAGATTCCGCCACGTTTGCACTTTCCCCCCGCATCCTCGGTCGCGTGCGGTTTGCCCACCTGAACCTGATGGAAAATGACTATCCGGCGCGTCTTCGTTTTCGGGAACCGTTCCATATTGTTTTATGCCGCAATGTGCTGATGTATTTCGACGACCGCACCCGGACGGAGGTAATATCCAAACTAACCGGAATTATAGCTGAAAACGGATGGCTGATTACCAGTCCCACGGAAACCGGTTTTGTGCAATCGCCGGATCTCATGCCAATCCGCTGTGACAATATGTTATTGCACCGAAAATCAAAATCGTCAAAAACCGGCTGGGCCAACCGTTCGCCGGCGCTGGAACAAGACATCCCTCTGCCCCGACCGGTACCTTTGAAAACCGAAATTAAACCGCTCCGCCCCACCATTGTTGATGAAAAACCGGACATCGAGCAATACCAGAAAGCCCTTGACCTTTATGAAAAAGGGAATTATAGAAGCGCGGCCTTTCTGTTGGAGCGCCTGATGGAAAAAAACAGCGCCCACGACGCCGCCTTTCTGATGGCCACAGAAGCCATGATGATGCTGGCCAGATCATACGCCAACCTTGAACAGGTCGAAACCGCCCGATACTGGTGCAAACGAGCCATCGCATCGGAAAAACTCAACCCCGAAATCCATTTTCTGCAGGCAAACATTCTCCAGGCCGCCGGTGATATCCCGGCCGCGGTTCAATCCCTGAAGCAGGCCCTGTTTCTCGACCCGGAATTTATAATGGCGCACTTCATGCTGGGCTTGCTGGTCCCTTCCCCTGCAAAGGAAAAATGCCTGCAAAACGCCCTTGCCCTGCTTAAAAACCGTGACCCCGAAGAGGCTATCCCATTTTCCGAAGGGATGACAGCGGCCAGACTGACGGAGATGATTTACGGCATGATCCGCAACAAAGGACACGCATGAAATGACGGTTTCATTGCAATATCGATCGAATAATGCCGAGGATATTCTTCGGAAGCGGGCGCGGAAGCTCGCAATAGAGGAAAAATCGACGGATCGGAGCGACGGGCTGACGGTTCTCGCATTCCGGATGGGACAGGAATCCTACGGCATTGAACTGTCACGGGTCAGGGGGATTCATCCCCTGAAGGACCCGGCACATATCCCGGGAGCACCTTTTTTTGTTCTCGGCATCATCAATCTGCGCGGTGAAATTTTATCGGTGGTGGACTTAAAAAAAATCTTCGATCTTCCGGATGACGAATCCGGCAATGTGGGGATGCTCATCATCCTCAGCAATACTGAAATGGAATTCTGTCTGGTTGCCGATGAGATCATCGGCGTCCGTCACATTCCAACAGATGATATTACCCCCTCCCTGCCGACATTGACCGGAGTCCGCTCCGAATATCTCCTGGGAGTTTCCGGCGACGGCATGGTGATCTTAGACGGAAACAAACTGCTCAATGCCCCTGAAATGCGCATTGATTTAAAATAAGAATAAAAAATCAGATGCCGACACGGCAGGAGGAAAACCGCAATGTTCCATTTTATTAAAAAAAGCATCATGGCGAAACTGATACTCCAGTTCCTTCTGGTAGGGCTCACCCCGGTCATCATCCTGGGCACCCTCACCTATTACTACTCCAGGGACACGTTAAAAAACGCCGCTTACAATCATATCACGTCCATCAATAACATCAAGAAGGAACAAACCCTGGAATATCTGACAAACCGGATGAGAAACATCGTTCTTCTGTCGCGTTCCGATCATATCCGAAAAATGCTGGAAACCGGCGCCTATTATGAAATGCGGCCGGTGTTCGCCTATCACATGGATGTCTTCGGTCTCAGCGACATCATCCTGATCAGCCCTTCCGGCCGGATGCTCTATGCGGCGGCCAAGGACAGGGAATACGGTCCGGATGCCGATGCCTTGGTGCCTTCCGATTCCATAATCGCACAAATAACCAAAACCATTACCGATTCCAACGAACCGCTCATGACCGATATCACCCTGAACAAAACAGATACATCGCCGGTTTTGTTCATGGGAGCCCCCGTGTATGACGTAACCGGCGAACTGGCGGCAGTCATAATTTTTCAAATCGATGCCGTCCGGATTTATGAACTCATGCAGAGCAGGATCGGCATGGGTGAAACGGAAACTTATGAAACCTATCTGGTTGGAGGGGATCTGCTCATGCGTTCACCCTCAAGCGACCTCTCCTATGCCGCGGTTTTACGGCAGACGGTCGATTCCACGGCCGCACGAATGGCTCTTGAAAATAAGTCCGGCACCGGTGAAATCAGGGATTACAGGGGTATCGAAGTACTGAGCGCTTATGCGCCTATGCGGCTTGACCAAACCATGGGAGCTGCTTTTGACTGGGCCATCATCACCCGAATCGACAAAACCGATGCGTTTGCGCTGCTGAACAAACTGCGCGTCAATATTTCCTGGACGGTCGGTTTACTCGTGCTTCTCGTGGGAATAGTCGGTTTTTTTCAATCCAGAATCATCGCCCGGCCCATCAACGATTTGTCTTATCGCATCGTACAGCTCAATGACGGAGACTTCACCGTCAGCCTTCCCGAAGCCGTGCTGCAACGATCCGATGAAATCGGACTGCTGATGAAAACCTACAACGACGCCACCAAACAATTCCGAAAGCAGATCAAACGCATCGCCGAATCAACGAACCTGCTCGTAGCCTCCATCAGCCGGATATCGACCACCGCCTCGCAGCTTGCCAGCAGCGCATCCGAGACATCCACATCCATCAGTGAAGTCACCACCACCGTGGAAGAGGTCAAGCAGACATCCTTCATCGCCAGTGAGAAGGCCCAGTATGTCTCGGAAATCGCCGAGCACGCCGCCAAGATATCCTTTGCCGGCAAACATTCCACGGACAATACCATGGCCTGCATCAACCGTATCAAATCGGAAATGAATTATATCGCCGAAAGCACCATCAGGCTGAGCGAACAGACCAAAAGCATCGAAGTGATCATCGACTCGGTTTCCGATATCGCTGACCAGTCCAACATTCTTTCCGTAAATGCCGCTATTGAAGCTGCAAAGGCCGGCGAGCACGGCAAGGGATTCGCTGTCGTGGCCCAGGAAGTAAAAACACTGGCCAATCAGTCCAAGGATGCCACCAACCAGGTGCGGACCATCCTCGAAGACATTCAAAAAGCGACCGCAGCGGCTGTGATGGCCACGGAAAGGGGGATTAAAACCGTTGAGGAAGCCGTTGAACTTTCCGAACAGGCCGGCGTTTCCATCGACAAGCTGGCCAAGCGGGTGACCGAATCTTCCGAAGCCGCCATGCAGATCACGGCTTCCAACCAGCAACAGTTGACGGGCATGGATCAACTTTCCCAGGCCATGGAAAGCATCAATGACGCGACACAGCAAAATCTTGAAGCGGTCAAACAGTTAGAGGATGCCCTCAGAAATCTCGAGGAAATGGTCCAGACCATGAAGGACATCACCTCCATCTATAAAATATGAAAACAGACATTTTCGGGGGATGACTCCGGCATGAATCAGGATCTCCAGCAACTGCTCATGGATGCCTTCCGGACCGAGGCAAAAGAGCGCATTGAAAGCATGTTTTTACATCTCGACGCCTTGGAAAAATCCACCGGCGCGGAAAATAAAGAGAAACTTCTGGAAGTGGTGTTCCGGGAAGCCCACAGCCTCAAGGGAGCGGCCCGTTCGGTCAACATCAGCGCCGTGGAAGCCCTGTGTCAGCCCATGGAAAGCCTGCTGAGCGCCGTAAAGGACGGCAAGACCGATTTCACGCCGGAACTTTTCGATCTTCTTCACCGGGCCGTGACGGCTATTGACGCGCATCTTGCGGACGAAAACGCCGATCCTTCCGATCTCGATGAGATCATGGTAAAACTTGATCAGGTCGCCACAGTTGCTTCCACGTCAATTGCACCAAAAACTGAAGAAGGCAAGACTCAGAAAAAACAAGCCCCGACCGCCGCAATCGCGATGATCAAAGCGGCTGCGGATTCCGGAATGTCTTTTCCGCAGGACACATCCAAACCTTCGGTGATGGATACGGTCCGGATCAAAACGACCAAGCTTGATCGCCTGCTTTTAAAAACCGAAGAACTGATTCCATTCAAACTGATTCTGGTTCAGCATCTGGAACAATTAAAGCAAGTCCGCGGCGCTCTTGGGGTCTGGGCGAAAAAATCAGCGCAGAACCCGCCCGACATCGCAAGAATCGCCGATCTGACGACCGCTCTGGAGCAGAACAACCGTCTGTTTTGCGCCATGGTCGACGACCTGCTGGAAGAAGTCAAACAGACCGCCCTGCTCCCTTTTGAATCCCTTTTTGCCGTTCTGCCCCGCATGATCCGCGACATCGCCCGGGTCCAAGGGAAAACGGTGGAAATCGAATTTTCCGGCCAGCACATTGAAATCGACAAGCGGATACTTGAAATGCTGAAGGATCCGCTCATCCATCTAATCCGAAACGCTGTGGATCACGGTATTGAAGCGCCTGACGACAGAATGCGAACCGGGAAACCCGAGCGGGCCGTGATCCGCATCCATGTGGCTCAAAACCAGGGCAATACCGTTGAAATCAGCGTTGCGGACGACGGACGGGGGCTGGATATCGACGCCATCAAGAAAGCGGCTGTAAAAAAGGAGATTACGACAGCCGAACAGGTCCAGACCATGAATGACGCGGAAGCGGCCCAATTGATCTTTCATTCCGGAGTTTCCACCAATCCGATGATCACCGATCTTTCCGGCCGAGGGCTTGGCATGGCCATTGTCAAGGAGAAAATCGAATCCACGGGCGGCCGGATCCATATTCAAAATCTTCCGGAAAAGGGCGCCATCTTCCGGATCCTTCTGCCCATCACCCTGGCCACCTTCAGAGGCACACTCGTCTGTGCGTCCGGGCACTATTTCATCATTCCCGTCGCTCATGTGAATCATATCCTGATGATCACCCCGCAAGACATCAAAAGTGCCGAAAACCGGACCATCATCATTTATAAAGACAAACCCCTCTCCCTTGTGGATCTGGCCGGCATTCTCAACCTGCCCGGGACGGACGCAAATCCCAGAGCGCACCGCAAAAACGCTCGCACGGCCATCATCCTGTCGGCAGGGGCCAAAACCATCGCCGTACTCGTGGATGCGGTCATCAGCGAACAGGAAGTGCTCGTCAAGAATCTTGGGAAACAGATCCGGCGCATACCCAACATATCCGGCGCCACCATCCTGGGAACAGGCCGGGTCGTACCGGTCATCAATGTGGCCGACCTGGTCCGGACATCGGCCGACAAAGCTCTGACGACAAGGCTGACCGAAGCCTCGTCCCAGACATTGCCTCCTCCAAAATCCATCCTGATCGTCGAAGATTCGTTCACGTCGCGGACCCTGCTGAAAAATATTCTGGAAGCTTCCGGATACATCGTTTGCACGGCCATTGACGGCCAGGACGGCTATGATCAGCTCAAATCACGGCCTTTCGATGCCGTGGTGTCGGATATCCAGATGCCGCGTATGGACGGCATCACGCTCACGAAACAGATCCGAACCGACAAGGACCTGGCCGCGATGCCCGTGGTTCTAGTCACCAGCATGGACGCCCGCCGGGACCGGGAACTGGGCATGGAAGCCGGCGCCGATGCTTATATCATCAAAAGCAGTTTCGATCAGAGCAACCTGCTTGAAGTCCTGGAAAGGCTCATATAAATCCATGTTGGATGCGATAATTATCTTTTGGTTCGAGGTGACAGTGAATGGATATTAAAAAGGAATGCACCATCCTGCTGGTGGAGGACAGCCGCACCCAGGCGCTCAAGTTTCAGTATACCCTGAAAAAACACGGCTATCATGTCATCCACGTCCAGAACGGACTTGAGGCTTTGAACGCCATGCTCAACAATGACATCTCCATTGTCATCACCGACTGGATCATGCCGGAAATGGACGGATCGGATCTGTGCAGGGCCATAAGGAAGCACGATTTCGGCAAATACGTCTATATCTTTCTGCTGACCGCCCGGGATTCCAAAAACGATATCGTGGAAGGTCTTGAAGCCGGCGCGGATGATTATCTGACCAAGCCGGTGGATGACAACGAACTGATCGCACGCCTGTCCAGCGCCGAGCGGATCGTCTGCCTGGAATCCTCGCTGAAAAAACGAAACCGCGAAATCGCGCTGCTTTCCATCACCGATCCTCTGACACAGCTTTACAACCGCCTCTATTTAAACGAACATCTTCCCACGGCCATCAAACGGGCCGTTCGTTACCGACACGCCCTGTCCATTATAATGGCCGATATCGACCATTTCAAATCGGTCAACGATCAGTACGGGCATCAAACCGGCGACATCGTGTTAAAAGCATTCGCCAAGCAGATCCATCAGTCTCTCCGGACGGACCTGGACTGGGTGGCGCGATACGGCGGGGAAGAATTTCTCATCGTACTGCCGGAAACCGATCTTAGCGGCGCCACCATCGTTGCCGAGAGGCTGCGACTGATGACAGCGGATATGATGATCCCGTCCGGATCCGGATCAGTATCCATTAAAATAACCGCAAGCTTCGGAATTGCCGCATGGCACCATGAATCGTCCGGATCATCCGTCACTCCCGATGATATGATCAATTCCGCCGACCGCTGCCTTTACAAGGCAAAAGAAAAGGGCCGGAACCAGTCCGTTGGAACCACGATATGATTGATGTCCTGATCGTCGATGATTCTTTGACCTCCCGGAAATTCATCAAGCATATTTTCGACACGGATCCGAAAATGCGCGTTATCGGAGAGGCCAAAAACGGGGCGGAGGCGCTGCGGTTTGTCGAAAACCGCCGACCGGATGTGGTGGTCATGGACATTCAGATGCCGGGCATGAACGGATATGAAACCACCCGGGCCATCATGAATATCTGCCCGGTGCCCATCGTAATTCACAGCACTCTGGCCGCTCCCGGGAAAGCCGACATCATTTTCCAGGCCATGAAGGCCGGCGCCGTTGCCGTATCCCAGAAGCCCTCGGGACCTGGCCATCCCGATTCCAGACAGATGATTGAAAAACTGATCCGAACCGTAAAACTCATGTCAGAGGTCAAGGTAGTGCGGAAGTTCAACCGCAATCAAAAAACAGCCCTGCCTTCCGATGTTTCAACAAAACTCTCACAAAAAGCCTTCTCCGGAATTGAAATCATCGGCATCGGCGCATCAACGGGCGGGCCGCCGGTATTGCAGACCCTGCTTTCAACCCTGTCGCATGATTTTTCGATTCCGATTATTATCGTCCAACACATCGCCACCGGATTTTTAGACGGAATGGTGGCATGGCTGTCAAAACACACGGAAATGACCCTTGCCATCCCGAAGACCGGTGATCCCATATCCGGCGGACATATATATTTCGCCCCGGAAGACCATCATCTGGAAATCACGCCCGCACGCCACTTTCTGATCCGGCCCATACCCTCTGAAAACGCCCTTAAACGACCCATTACCTATCTTTTCAGTTCAATGGCCCAGATTTTCGGAAAAACCGCCGCAGGCGTGCTTCTGACCGGCATGGGCAACGACGGCGCGAAGGGGCTCAAGGAAATGAAGCGGCACGGCGCCATCACGATGGCGCAAAACGAGGAAAGCGCCGTTGTGTTCGGCATGCCCCACGAAGCCATCAAGCTGGATGCGGCCACTTATGTCCTGTCTCCGACGGAAATCGCCTCGTATCTCAATTTTCTCGGACAGCGGAAAGCGGCAGCGCCGCGACCATAACAGCTGCAGGCTTTCTTGACCGGGATGTTTTTTAATGATAGGAGAGATAATACTTTTGCGGGCATTCAGAGAACGATGAAATAGAATGGGGACTGACGGAAAAAGAGCAGACGGGAGCGCACATGTACCGCGAAAACTATATTAATTCACTCCGCATTGAGCTGGTGGCGATGGTGGAAAAATATCTGACGCCCGCCGCCCGGGAATACGGCTACAGCGATGTTCCGCTGGAAAGCACCATCAGGTGGCGTCCCATGGTGTTGATCCTGGGAAACTATTCCTCCGGCAAATCCACGCTCATCAACGAATTTCTCGGCGCTGACATCCAGGCCATCGGACAGGCTCCAACAGACGATTCCTTTACCATCATCACCCATGACCCGGCGGTTTCGGACACGGATCCCATCCATGTCACCGAGGAGCGGGACGGAAAATTTCTGCTCCATGATCCGGAATATCCCTTTGAAATTCTGAAAAAACACGGACAACGGTTCGCGTCCCATTTCCGCCTGAAAAAAATCAATTCTCCGTTTTTAAAAAACCTGGCCCTGATCGATACCCCAGGCATGCTCGACAGCATCACCGAAAGGGATCGGGGATACAATTACCAGGACGTCATCGGCGACCTGGCCCAGCTTGCCGACCTGGTCCTGGTTCTGTTCGATCCCCACAAGGCCGGCACCGTTCGGGAAGCCCACACCAGCCTCAGGGAAACCATTTCCACCAGAACCTTTGAGGAGCGGGTCCTGTTTGTGTTGAACCGCATCGACGAATGCGCGTCATTGAGCGATCTGCTCCAGGTTTACGGCACCCTCTGCTGGAACCTGTCCCAGATCACCGGGAGAAAGGACATACCGGCCATTCACCTCACCTATTCGACCCGGGCCGCAAAGCTCCCCGAAGGCGGACCGGCCGGAGATCAGAGTTTTCTCTATTACCTTGAAAATCAACGTAAAAAACTGAGAACCTCCGTTCTGGAAGCGCCCCGGCACCGGCTCGACAATCTGGCGACCTTTGTGGAAACCCATGCGGAACGACTGGATCATCTGCTGGAAGCACTGGTCTGTTACCGGGTACAACTGCGGAAGCATAATCTGAAATATGGCCTGATCGGTTTTCTGACCGCGGCGGCGGCCGCCGCCGCCGTAATACTGGCAGCCCCGGGGATGGGACTTCCCGTCACTCCGGTCGATCCCGCGGGTCTTTTTGCCGGCGCGGGGCTGGCTGTTCTGTTTTTTGTCTTCTGGATGAACATTCCCATGCGTTTTCTGAAATCGATTTTTCATCGAAGCCAGTTAAAAAAGATAGACAACCTCATATCACTCGACACCCAGACGCGCCGGGATGTCTGGCAGTCCATCCGCGGCCTTGTATATAAATATCTTCAAAAAACCCATGGCCGGTTTTCGTTGAATCACGTCCGGCATCAATACACGGCGGTACATCGCCTTTACAGCGAGGGCAGCAGGGAAATCCGCAGGGCATTAAACGAACTCTCCACCATCAAACCCGACAACCACATCCCCCGCCTGCAAGGATTACCGGGTTCGGAAGGCCTGCAATTGGAGTTGAGCGGTCCTGATGCGGAGCCAGCCGCGGATGACCCTGGAATGGGCGACGGCAGCGCCGCGAAGATCGCCCGGCCGCACTGAATCCGGACCATGCCAGAATCCGATGTTTTCATGGATCCTTCCGCAAATCGAAAAAATGAAACCCTTGCGCTGCAACTGGCGCTCCATTTTTTAAAATTTCGACCCCGGAGCCGGAGGGAGATTATGCTTTGCCTGCAGGAAAAAGGTTTTACACCGGAGACGGCGGCCTGTGTAATTGATCACCTTGAAGCATCCGGGTTGTCCGGTGATGCGGAATTTGCGCGGTTGTGGGTGGAAAGCCGCCTGTGGCGCCGTCCCAGGGGAAAACACGCCCTGGTCTCCGAGCTTTTGCAAAAAGGGATTTCAGAAGATCTTATCAACACGGTGCTTGCGGATATCGATGAGGAAGCCACGGCCCGGACCGCGGTACGACCGAAACTCAGGCAATGGAGGCGCATGGATGACAATGACGCTTCCCGGAAAATCATCGATTTTTTGCGCAGAAAGGGATTCCCTTATGCTTTGTGCCGGCAAATCGCCGAAGAGATGATTCAGGAAAGAGGAATCACCTGACAGGCAAGCATGTCAGGTGCGTCATCATTGAGACGGTCCGCCTAAAGATTAATGTCTCTTATAGCCCCTTGCATCCTGCCGCTCGCGGGTCAAACCGGTCGCCTGGCCAGAAATTCCCTGGCCAGTGCCCTGAAATCCGCCGCGCCGTAGCTGCCGGTTCGGTGGCTGACAACGGGCTTGCCCGCATCGGCGCTTTCGGCAATGGCTGTGTTGGTGCGGATCAGGGTGTCAAAAATCAGTCCGCGGTAACGTTCGTCGCCGCGAAGCCGATCCAGGATATCCCGGCTGATGCGGGTGCGCTGGTCAAAAAACGTCGGAACGATGCCGCATATCTCAAGATCCGGATTGATTTCCGCTTTAACGTCGGCAATGGTGTCGAACAAGCTCTCCAGGGCATGGAAGGCATAAGGCTGGGTCTGGCACGGCACCAGGATCTCCCGGGCCGCGGCAAACACGTTGATGGTCAGCAACGACAGACTCGGCGGGGTATCCATGAGCACGACATCGTAATGTTCAATGATATCGGCAACGGCCTCCTTCAGACGATTCTCACGGCCCTCTTCGTCCACCAGCTCGATTTCCGCGCCCGCAAGATCAATATGGGCCGGAATCAGATCCAGTCCCTTCCATTTTGTGCGGGTCACAACTTCGTGGACAGCGCCCGCCCGCGGATCGGTGATCAGGTCATAGACGCTGCCCATGCCGTCGGTGATTTCCACGCCCAGGCCCGTGCCGGCATTGTGCTGAGGGTCCATATCCACCACAAGAACTCTTTTATCTTCAAGGGCCAGGGCCGACGCCAGGTTGATCACCATTGCGGTTTTGCCGACGCCCCCCTTTTCATTGGCCACGGCGACCATACGCGTTTGATGCGCTGCCATATCCGCTCCTTATTCAACCAGATTTTTGTCATCGCAGGTACAAAGAAATCGGAAAGTCCGCTTTTTCACTGCGCGCTATACCGCCTTGAGCGCGCCCTGAAATGCCTCGTGAAAACGGTCCATCCGCTGGCGGATATCCGCGACTTCCGACACAACGGCCTGCACGTTGTCCGACAACCGTGTTCTGTCCTCCTGCCGGGCCGTGGTCAGGGCCGTCATTTGAACCAGATCTTCCGCATAATCATGGAACCGTTCCGTCATGGAATCATGAATGTGCTGCGACATGCCGTCCACCAGTTTGAATATGTACTGAAACTTCAGGTTTTCCCTGTAATTTTTAAAATGAAACAGGATGCTTTCCCGCGTCTCTGCCTTCATCCGCAAGACAGCGATTTTTAAGGCGGAAATCGCGTTGGCCGTGTCGTTTTGGGCCGACCGGCGCAGCAGCCGTTTGAAGCGTTGCCACAAATGATACACTCCAAGCCGCATGATCGCCTCGGTCCGGATGGCGGTGCTGTAATTCATGGTGGCCGACGCGGGCGGCAACTCAAGGCCTATGGTCCGCTTCAATTCCGGAATATCGATGGATGGCGCCGCCAACCGGTCATTCGAAATCACGCCCATTCCCATGCCCGACATCACCTCATTGTATCCGGCCAGGGCGTCATGGATCATGGCTTCATAGGGACCAATGACCGAATCAAAGGCGCTCTTTATTTTTTCCTCGCGGGTTTTGACAAAACTGAAAAGACCTGGATTGACCTGGCCGGCCATGTAAGTGTCAATATCACGCTTGAACTTCTGAAACACCAGATATAGGGTGTCCGAAAAACCGGACGCGGTCAGGTGGTCGGCGTATTCTTGAAAGGGGACCTCGTAATTGTCCACGAACGCTATCAGGGCCGGAACTGTATCGCCGGACCGCGGATCAAAAAACCGGTCCACATCGGTTTTCAGCTCCTTCCGGATCTGTTGCACCGCGCCGTCTAACGTGCTGGCCGCAAGGGATTTCACCCGATCGGTCTTTTTCTGCTGGGACTTGATTTTCCTCATTAATCCCGATATTTCGTCCGATCCACGGGTCAGCACCTCTTGATTCATCCGGAGCCACTGGCTCATCCCGGAAACAGTCACCCTGAGGCGCTCGAAATGATTGGCAAGCAGCACCGCATAACGCTCTCTGGTTGCAACCATCTGGAATCTCATCAAAAAACTGGTCTTCCCCTCTTCCATCAATGAAACCAGTCCGGGCTCCTGCTCCCATTGCTGAAGTCGCATGCGGTCCTTGTCCGGGATCGTATCACGCAAATGTCTAAAAAGATTAAAAAGAGCGGACAAAGCATAAATTTCAGGCTCAGGCCTGATGACACTCAGGTCCTGTCTTATTTTTCCGATCACTTCCTTCAGGCCTTGTGAGATCAGCTTCTGGGCGGCGAGGGCGCTGT
>CAYZXZ010000060.1:0-14893 GCA_964481615.1 uncultured Desulfobacteraceae bacterium
CCGTACAACGACTACTGAGCATAGGAGAACAGCTTATGACACCCCGCAGGCCCTCGCGGGCATAGGGGGGAGATTCATAACGTTTGTGAAAACCTACAGCGAACACTTCCAATCCTACCGCCACGATGTGTCAGGCAAGGCGCGCCAATACGCCTGCGGACTGATGCAGGCCGGGACGCGCAAAAACATGGACCGAATGGCCGAGGTCGTGACCGACGCCAACTCGCGTAACCTCCAGCAATTTATCACCCACTCCCAAAAAGTGGGCCGATGATTCGGCGCGATGCAAAAAAGCAGGCATCCCGGAGGAATCGCGGGTTTTTAAAACCAAGGATGATCTGGCGCTTGAGATTGTCGAAGACGCGGTAAAAAAGGCCTTTTAACGATGGAGTAAAGTTTGAAATGTCAGTTGGAATGGTAACCCGGCAGTGAAAAAGCGCGAAAGCATCCTGATTTCAGGGCTGTGTATCGTTGCAGCGGTGGCATTGCTGTTTGGCAGGGGCTATATCTTTCGCGTTTCTCCAGCTCCGCCACTACTCCCCGCCCCACATTTGGGAGTGGCGGACGGCGTAATAACCATTCATTACCACGAAAGAGCCCCATACTATTATATTGAAGAGACCGGAAAAATTACCGGTATTTGTGTAGACCCAGCGGCACTGGCATTTGAAAAGGCTGGTATTCCGTATCGCTGGCAGAAGACACCGGCAAAGCGTCAACTGGATATTTTAAAAGAAAACAGGGGAGAGGACTGCATTCTGGGCTGGTTCAAAAATCCGGAACGCGAAACATTTGCCAGGTTTTCACTCCCCATCTATCAGGACATGCCGTCAATAGCGATAGCCCGTGCAGACAATCGCGCTATAACATCGGGCAGGTCGATAGCGGAGATTTTATCAAACCAGAAGCTAACCTTGCTGAAGAAAGACGGGTACTCTTATGGCCAGCTTGTCGATGAAAAAATCGCACAGCTCCATCCAAACCAGGTGGTGACTTCTGCCGAAAACATTGAAATGTTAAAGATGATTCATGCCAAGCGGGCCGATTATTTTTTTATCGCGAAAGAAGAAGCACGATGGCTCGTCAGGTCATCTGGAATTCCTGAAGCAGACTTCAAGTATATCGTGTTCTCAGATATGCCTCCCGGAAACCAGCGATATATTCTCTTCAGTCAGCAAGTTGCCGATGATGTCCTTGCAAAAATAAATGCAGCGATTGAAAAATATGTCTACACTGAGTCCGGAGCGCTGAAATGAAACAAGAATTTAACAGATTGCATATCCGGCGGATTAGAACGATAGGCATTGTCGTTCTAACGGTTGTTTTTTTCGGGTTTGTGCTCATACATGAATGGCATTCACGCAATTTCGCCCAATCGATGGTCGATGAACATGCAATAGTCCTCTCGAAAGAATTGTGGAATTTTGATTTGCATGGCGCCGAAGCGTATCTCTCACTTGCTTGCAAAACTCAAAATTATGAGAAGTTTGCGGTCATCGACATCCACGATAAAATATTTCTGGAGGGAGTTGTCAAAAAAGCCGGGGGGCTTGAGCGCTTTTTGATGAAACTTCAGCTTATTCACGGCGTAAATCTCGAATCGAAGCTTATCCATGACAAAGAAACGATCGGGCGGATTGAGGCGGTCTGGAATTCCGACACCATATATGCCCAGTTTATTGCCCTCGTAATCATCGTGATGATTTATTTTATATTTCATCTTTACCTTCGATTACTGATGTCAAAACAGGGGCTTGAGGAAACAGTTCGCAAGCGGACTGCGGAATTGACAAATTTAACGGATTCGCTGAAAATGGAAATTCAGGAACATCGGCGTGTTCGGAAAGAACTCATAACGTCCAAGGAAGCGCTTGTAAAAAGTGAGAAAAAATATCGAAGCATTCTCGAAAACATTGAAGATGGTTACTATGAAGTTGATATTGAAGGAAATCTTATCTTTTTCAATAGTTCATTATGCAGGATTCTCGGATATTCCGAAAATGAATTAATGGGCATGAATGATAGACAGTATTTGGACAAAGAAAATGCCAGGAAAGTATTTAAAGCCTTTAATTTGGTCTACAAAACAAAAACACCTTATAAAGCATTTGATTGGGAACTGATTCGAAAGGACGGTTCCCGGTGTTACGTTGAGTCATCGGTATCTCATGTTATCGATTTAAATGGCCGGACAATCGGATTTCAGGGGATACTAAGAGATATAACCGAACACCAAGCAATAAAAGCACAACTCCAGCAGGCCCAGAAGATGGAATCGGTGGGTCGTCTGGCAGGCGGGGTGGCCCATGATTACAACAATGCGCTTTCCGCGATCATCGGTTTTACCGAAATGGCCATGGATGAGGTGGACCCGGCCGGACCGGTACGTGCCGATCTCAACGAAGTCCTCAAGGCCGCGAGACACGCAACAGACATTACCCGGCAACTGCTGGCCTTTGCCCGCAAACAGATCATCGCCCCTATAGTGCTTGACTTAAACGAGAACCTGGAAGGTATGCTCAAGATGCTCCGGCGCCTCATCGGCGAGAACATTGATCTTGCCTGGCTGCCGGGGGCGGGACTTTGGTCCGTCAAGATGGACCCCTCCCAGATCGACCAGATTCTGGCCAACCTGTGCGTCAACGCCCGGGACGCCATCAACGGCGTGGGCAAGATCACCATCTCAACAGAAACGGTGGTCTTTGACGCGGCCTACTGCACTGATCACTCCGGTTTTATTCCCGGCGAGTTTGTCATGCTGGCCGTCAGCGACAACGGATGCGGCATGGACAAGGAAATTATGGATAAAATTTTCGAGCCGTTTTTCACCACAAAAACTGTGGATAAGGGCACCGGCCTGGGGCTGGCCACGGTCTATGGCATCGTAAAGCAGAACAACGGATTCGTAAATGTTTACAGCGAACCGGGCAAAGGGACGACCATAAAGATCTACCTGCCCAGGCATGAGGGCGAAACTGTCGAAATCCAGGATAAAATCACGGCGGAAATCCCGCAAGGCCGGGGTGAGACGGTCCTTCTGGTGGAGGATGATCTCTCGATCCTGAAACTCGCTGAAAAAATTCTCGATGGGCTGGGCTACACCGTGCTGACCGCAGGAACACCGGGAGAGGCCATTGGTCTGGCCAAGGAATTCGCGGGCAAGATTCACCTGCTTATCACCGACGTGATCATGCCCGAAATGAACGGGCGTGAACTGGCCCAACAACTGCAATCCCTTTACCCGGAGCTCAAACGCATGTTCATGTCCGGATATACGGCCGATGCCATTGCCCATCACGGCGTCCTGGACAAGGGGGTACACTTCATCCAGAAGCCGTTCTCCAAAAGAGATCTGGCAATAGGTGTCAGAAAAGCGCTGGATAGTGAGAATTGATTATTCCATTTTGCATTCAAGATGACATGCGGCGGCAAGGAGGAGGTGACGCAGGCTTGCTGCCAGTAAGTCGAAGAGCCGCATAGCCCGCGCCGCTTCATTCCATGATCAGCACCGCACCGGGCTGCTCTTTTTGCATCTGTTTGATGAATTCTTCGGGCGTTAACTGCAATGTCGCCCTTGCCTTGGCTTGGGCGGTTTCGCCCCTGAGTTTTTTGATTTCATTTAACATCTCGCTGATCAGTCTTTCCGCCGGGACCGGAGTATTGAGGGTGATCATCTTCTGCTCGATCACTTGCGCTTGTCTGCTGCCGTCCATGGTGAATTGCAGAAATCCTAGGCCGACGCCGTAACGTGCCGCATGCAGCAGATCCGTTTCGCCTTGCTGCGGCCCATGCCCGTGATCGGCGCATCCGGCGCATCCGGCAGTTTTGCCCGGACAGATCGCAAAATCAATTCCTTTTACGGCATCCACCATCGCAGTGGTTTCATCCAGGTCGCACTGCGAAAGGAGAATGATCACGTCCGCTTCTTTCCTGACCGCCGGAACCAGGGCTTCCAATGTTGTCTGCGGAGGCAGAATATTCAGATTTTCCGAATATTTCGGATCGATAATATCCTTCAGGCCATCAACGGGCATCACGCCCACAATGCCCACTTTTACATTCCCCAGATCCGTGACCACATATTTTTTCCAGAATGGTGATTGGCCATCCGTAAATACCAGGTTTGAGGAGAGCAGCGGGAAACCGATATCCGCGGTGATTTCCCTGAGAAAATCCATGCCGGCGTGAAGCTCGCTGCCGCCGAGATTCATGGCCGCATACCCCATCTGATTCATTCCCCTGACCAGGTATTTTGCACTCAGCCTGAAATCGGTATCACCCGGGGAAAAAACCCCGCCGGATTCCAGAAGGAGCATCTGTCCGTTTTCGTTTCTGAGGGTTTCCACCATGTGTGCGCGTCGGGCAAGACCGCCCGCTGTTTTGCCGCCTCACTGGGGGATGGGATTGATCTTGCCGTCAATATTTCCCGTGTAAAGCAAGGTCAGCGGACGGCCGTCAGTCGCCAGGCCGTTCAACGGCATACATATCATGCCTGCTGCAATCCAAACCATCAGAATGATTATTTTTTTCAAAGCTTTCCTCCTTATCCACGTTCTTGTCATCATTAGCATTATCCATGCCACAATGTGGCAAATCTCGCTCCACGATTACGAAATTAAACGGTTTTGTCAATGCTTTTTTTCCGACTTTTCAGGACCTGATCCACTTCTCCCGCAACCGTTCGGACAAAATTTTCACCAGGACAAATCCTTTTTCCACGGTTTGCTCGATATCCAGATTCACCAGGCAGCAGGTGGCTGGCGAAATCAGGCTCTGGGCCAGGAGCTGTTCCCGGTCGATGCCATTATCGGTCAGCCGCTGCCAGATATTCTCTATGAGGGTCATCAGGGTAGCGATATTTTCCCTTTCATAGGGTTCGGCATTCGTGGGCACGATCCCCCAGCACAAAATCCCGCCCCGGTCCAAAAACCGCCGGATGGATTTTGTATAAGCGGGAAAAACATCGACGTTGGTATAGATATCCATCGACAGGATATCCAGGTCCAGATTCAGCAGAAAATCCCAGTCCGGGTTGCCGCAGAGATGAACGCCCCGGGGCCGGTCGATCATGGCAAAAAAGGATTCCATATCCGCACCGGCCTTTACATCACCGTAACCGGACATGGCGGAAAACAGAAATTGAAGGCCGGGCTCGTCAATATACATGAAGGCATTCGGATTCAATTTTTTCAGCCGCTCCAACTGCACATTCACGCGCCGGGCCATGAATTCATACAGGAAAGGCCGCACCGTGTCATCGAACAGGATCGGCCGCTCATCCTGATCCAGAACATTGAATCCGAAACTGATGGGTCCTTCCAGCTGCCCGCGAATAGCAGGCCGATCCGACAGGTCCAGTTCCAGGAACCGGTGATACACCGCTGAATACGCCGGGCTGATATCGAAAATTTCCGGAGAATCAAAACGGGCGAGCACCTCTTCGAGTTCTTCCATGAATTTGGCCATGGAAAACTTCAGGGTCCGCTTTTCCATATTCAGCAGGATGCCCGGAAAATGCTCGGCAGCCTGAACATACATGTCCTCGTGGTAATTGAGTCGGGGAAGCTGGGGCCAGAAGGGAATATCCATCGTCAGGGCGACGTCTAAAGCCCGTTTCACATCCGTGTGCGGCATCACGGCCATTGCCGTGGTCAACAGGTTTCCGGGGATCGCCACGCTGCCTCCTTATGTATCGGGAATAGGGCTGATATCCATCATGATGGCAACCTTATCCTGTTACAACCGGAAACATTTGTCAACCGGCCTGACCCTGATCACGCATAATGTGAAAGAATTCGAAAGAATAGATTTGCTGCAAGACTGGTTCAGTTAATATCATCAAAAAACAGTTCCGTCGAACCGCTCCGGCCGGCATTATATAAATCAATGACCGATTCAGCGATTTTTGCCGCGGCAGGCGCCATGGGAAACATTCCTTCGGTGCGCAATGCCGAAACCAGGGCGCCCTTTCCGCCGGCAAGGGCTTTGGCGATGGCGGCGCCGTCATATTTTTCCTCAAACATAAAAAAATAATCATCAGGCCGCAGGACGGCGGTTTTAATGTTTTGCAGGCTTTTATCGATGACGGCATATTCCCTGATGGTGAGGATGTTTCCAGCGGAACTTCGGATAATCTGATATTTCCGGCGCATTGGTTTTCTCCTGTTGATCCGGTTTACGGATTGAACCGGGTATCGGTCCCTTTGCTCAGATGGCGGCAGCGTGTTGCTTTTGGGATAACCCGGACCGGCCTTGGGGCCTGGGAAAAGACTGTCCCGGGTCATACAATCCTGTTAGCGGATGATTCGGCCTTGGAGGAGATGCGTGAGTGGGAATCCGAAAGCGATTTGTTCCCGATTTCCCGGACGGGGGCAGGCTGAACGATCATTTGTGGATCAAGTATATTAGAACTTTAAAAAAAGTCAATAGATTATAATCAAATGATCCCGCACCACGTTACAGCTTCCGGAAAAAACAAACCTGGCCGCCCGGTCATCGGATCAAAGCAAATCGGATCAACAGTGATCGAATCACACCGCTTTTTTGACCGATGATCCTTCCCGCTGCGCGCGCCCCTTGATCCGGTCGTTGTACCAGTTGGCAATGGACGGCGCCCGGTCGAACAGGTAGGCGCCGATAAAAGCCGTGATCACGATGTAGATACCACTGAAGATACGCAACTGGGGAACGGCCAAGCTGGCGATAATGGCGGAAAACTCGCCCCGCTGCACCATGGAAAACCCGGCGCGGCACGATACCTTCGGGCTCAGCCCGAACAGACGGCTTCCGGCATAGGCCGACAGGATTTTGCCGGCTACGGCCCAGACAACCAGCACCGCCATCATTGGAATAAAGGGAACACCCTCGCCGAAATAAATGGTGGTGCCGAACCAGAAGAAAAAAAACGGCAGGGTGAGATCCCGAACCGGCAGAATCAGGTGTTCTATTTCCGAAGACCGTCCGGTTTCCGACAGCATGACCCCGGCCAGAAAAGCACCCAGGATTTCAGACAGACCTAAAGAGATGGCCAGGCCCGCATATGCCAGGGCAACGCCCACGGCCAGCAGGGGCATGAAATCCTGCTGGATGTATTTGGAAACAAACTGGTTGAGCCGCTTGAATCCGTAATGCCCCATGACAATGGCCCCGATCACCAGCAGGATGATCTTGAACATCAGCACGCTCATAAACGCGGGGGAAAGCGCCGCCCCATCTTTCGTGCCGGCAATGAACGAGACCAGGACCGGAGCCACCAGGTCCTCGAAGATCAGCAGGGCCAGGATGAATTCCGCCTCGGGATTGGCCAGTCTTTTGTTCTCTTCCAGCATCTTGGCGGATATGGAGGAACTGGTCGCATAGGCCACGGATCCGATGATAAACGCGGGAATAAACCCCAGACCGAACATCCACGCAATAGTCATGGCGCCGCCGAGATTCAGGAGCACATCCAGGAGCCCGGCCGGCCAAATTTTTTTGGAAATACCGACCATCCGGGCCAGGGGAAATTCCAGGCCCAGTATGAAAAACAGGAGCACGATACCGATTTCGGCAACCGTATGAATGGCTTTAATATCGTGAAAAAACGACGATACGGCCGCGCCCAGGACGATATAGACCAGAACCGACGGCAGCCTGAATTTCTGGGAGGCGAAGCTGACAATGAAAAACGCGCACAAAATCAGCCCGGCAAAGAGCAGGAAAGGGATATTTTCCACTGGTTACCTTTTCGGTCATAAATATCCGGCCACCTTTTACGCGGCCGAGGCTTTCAGGGAACCGGCGACGGGGTTAAGGCCGAATGAAAAAACTTCAAAGCTTACACATATTATCAAGACACTTGGTCTGATCCCTGTTACCGATGGCCATGAGTACGTCACCGGGAAGGATCACCTCGTTGATATCGGGACTGCCGATCATGGTGTCGCCACGCTGTATCCCGATGATGGTCGAACCAGTCCGGGAACGGATCTGGCTGTCGATGATCTTCTTATTGGCGATGCTGCTGTCGGGCTCCACCTTTATCCATTCCATGCGGATATTTTTTAAAAACAGCTCCATCTGGTCATCGGTGACGGGCTGATAATCCACGCCCAGCAGAATGGTGCCGAGCTGCCGGGATTCCTCGTCGGTGAGGGTGATGGTGAAATCCGGATCATCCTCATCATCCGGGCTGAAATGATAAATTTCCCGGCTGCCGTTGTGATGCAGAATAACGGTCACCTTGTCCCCGTCAACCGTTTTAAAGGAATATCGTTTTCCAATGCCCGGCAGGTCGCTGGTCTTGATCTGCATGCGTCATCTCCCTTGAGGGTTTTTCATCACAGATTTCTCATCCTTGACTGATGAACGTTTGGCCCCGGCGTTGCCGTGCATCCGCACAGCTCTTGTCCGCCGTTTTCACATCTTAGCGTTTTTTTGTGGAAAAGTCTCTTTTTTGACAACATTTTTTCAGGAATCGGCCTTTTCAAGTCTTTCATGCGGATGCTCCCGTCCGTCCGGCGGCTTTTTTCTCCCGTCCCTTGAGCAGCGCCAACCCGTAATCCACTCCCTTGTTGAAGGCAAGCATATTTTTTTCCTCAGTGCCCTTGGGAACGGATTTGACCAGGGTTTCCCGGAAGGCCTTTATGGAAATTAGGCTTGTGACGGCGGTGAAAAAACCGAGCATGATGATGTTGGCCATCATTTTCCGGCCCAGTTCCTCGGCCATGCGGGTGGCCGGGATGGCAAAAAAATCGACTTCTTTTCCCCTGGGCCGGACCAGGTCCGACTCAACCAGCAGGACGCCATCGGGTTTTAATGCCTCAATATATTTTTCATAACCCGCCTGGGACATACAGATCAGGAAATCACATTTCCGGATATACGGATAATGGATGATCTTGTCGGCGATGACCACCTGGGCGTTGCAGGCTCCGCCCCGGGATTCCGGGCCATAGCTCTGTACAAAGGTACTCTCCCGGCCGTCGCCGATGGCGGCTGCGGCGCCGATGATCCGGCCGGCCAGAACGATCCCCTGCCGTCCGAATCCGGTCATGATGATCTCTTTTTTTTCAAACACAGGATTGTCTGCTTTTTTAGACGGGCCCATCCCGCCTCTCCATTGATGTAATTCCAATTGTTAAAATATGATCGGTTCAATCCGACGATTACGGATATGGCCCCCAACCGTTTCGATAAACTCTGACATGGGAATTCCGTGACGGACCTTGCCGTCCAGGGTCCGCACCGACAGGGTTCCGCTCTGCCGCTCTCTTTCTCCTGCCGTGATGATCAGGGGGATCTGGGACAACTGGGCTTCCCGCACCTTTTTATTCAGGCTTTCCGAACGGGTGTCCACGGAAGACCGCAATCCGGCATCCTCCATCCGCAGGTGCAGGTCCTTCGCAAAGGGCGCCAGCTCATCATTGATGGGCAGTACCACGACCTGGGCCGGGGCGAGCCAGAGGGGAAATTTTCCAGCGAAATGTTCGATGAGAATCCCTAAAAAACGTTCGATGGAGCCGTAGATTACCCGGTGAATCATCACCGGCCGGTGCTTTTCATTATCCGGCCCCACGTAAAAAAGATCGAACCGCTCCGGCAGGGACATGTCCAGCTGGATGGTGCCGCACTGCCAGGTGCGGCCGATGGCGTCTTTGATGTGGATGTCGATTTTCGGTCCGTAGAACGCGCCGTCGCCTTCGTTGATCTTGTAATCCATGCCGTAGGCGTCCAGGGCAGCCTTGAGCCCGCCGGTGGCTTTTTCCCATTGATCGTCTGTGCCGATGGATTTTTTCGGCCGGGTGGACAGCTCCAGATGAAAGCCCAGGCCGAATGCGCCGTACATCCGTTTGACCAGGTTGAGAATTCCTAGGATTTCACTTTCAATCTGATTCGGGGTCATGAAAATATGGGCATCGTCCTGATGAAAAGCCCTGACTCGAAACAGCCCGGACAGGACCCCGCTCAGTTCATGACGGTGGACCAGCCCGATTTCCGCGGCTCGAAGAGGCAAGTCCTTGTAAGAATGCCGCTTCATTTTGAAAAGGAGCATGCCGCCGGGGCAATTCATGGGCTTGATGGCCGACTCGGTCTCGTCGACCACCACCGTATACATATTTTCCCGGTAATTTTCCCAGTGCCCGCTCCGTTCCCAGAGGCTCCGGTTGAGGATGACGGGCGTCTTGGTTTCCACGTATCCGGCCCTGCGATGTTCTTCGCGCCAATACTGCAGGAGCGCGTTCCAGATTTCCATGCCGTTGGCATGGAAAAATGTCATGCCCGGGGCCTCGTCATGGAAACTGAACAGGTCCAGAGCGGCCCCGATCTTGCGGTGATCCCGCTTTCGGGCTTCTTCGAGCAGATGCAGGTAAGCCGCGAGCTCCTTTTTATCGAAATAGGCAGTGCCGTATATGCGCTGGAGCTGGGGATTGGCCGGATCGGCGCGCCAGTAGGCGCCCGAGACCTTCATCAGTTTGATCGCCCTGACAAAACCGGTATGCGGCACATGAGGGCCCCGGCACAGGTCCGTGAAATCGTCCTGGGTATAAAAGGAAATGGTGCCGTCCGGCAGATCCGATATCATTTCCAGTTTATAGGGTTCGTTCTTATAGAACTCCAGGGCCTCGGCCTTGGTCACCTCTTTGCGGACAATGGGAATTTTAGCGGCGATGATGGTTTTCATTTCCGCCTCGATTTTCTCAAAATCCGCCTCCGACACCGGCTCCATGTCGATATCGTAGAAAAAGCCGTCTTCCACCACCGGGCCGATGGTAAGCATGGCTCCGGGATATAGACGACAGATCGCATGGGCCATGACATGGGCCGCGCTGTGCCGCATGATCTCAAGGGCTTCTTTATCTTTTGTGGTAAAAAAACGGACATGGGCGTCTTTGTCGATGTTTATGTTCAAATCCACGACCCGGTCATCAACGGCCATTGCCACGCAATTGCGGGAAAACCCCTCGGAAATGGATTGGGCCACGATCATGCCGGCCACCGGCGCGTCAAACGTCTTTACATTCCCATCGGGAAAAGTAATATTGATCATTGATTTTTCATCCCAAAACCTTTTATATCAAAATGAAACAATTTTTAGAAAGCCATCAAATACTCTGTTTTTTTAATTGCTTTGCTATGTAAGCAAAAAGACCTTCCGGGTCAAGGAGAAATGTAAAGAGATATCCATATGCCGATGACCGATCCCTTAGCGCCGCCGGCGCCGGAAAATCGATATTTCATTGATGACGCCGCCGCATTTGCCGATGCCGTGTCCCGCATGCGCGATGAGCCATGGATCGCCTTCGACCAGGAGGCTGATTCCATGTTTCATTTTACGGAAAAGGTCTGCCTCATCCAGATGGCCACGCTGAATGCCGCCTTTGTCATTGATCCTCTTTCCATCGGCAACCTGGCCCCCCTGGCCGATGTCTTGTCGAATCCTGCCATTATCAAGATCCTGCACGGGGCGGATTATGACATTCGATGCCTGTACCGGGATTTCGGCATTACGGTGGAAAACCTGTTCGATACCGAACTGGCGGCCCGGTTTCTGGGCGAACCGGAAACAGGACTCAACTCCCTGGTGGGAAAATATTTCGGCATCACCTTGGAAAAAAAATACCAGAAAAAAGACTGGTCCGTCCGGCCCCTGCCTGCGGAGATGATCGCGTATGCGGCTGATGACGTCCGGTATCTGATTCCCCTGTATCAATTACTTCGCGGCCGCCTGGAAGATAAGAGCCGGCTGGACTGGGTCCTGGAGGAGTGCGATGATCTGTCACGGGTCCGGTCCGAACCCGACGCGGATCAACCCCTGTTTCTCCGAATCAAGGGGGCCGGCCGGATGGAGCCGCAAAGCCTCGCCGTGCTCGAAGCCCTTCTGGCATTCCGCCTTCAGATCGCGCGGCAAAAGGACCGGCCGCCCTTTAAAATCATCGGCAACGGACCTCTCATAGATATTGCGCGAACCAAACCCATAAACGCGGCGACTCTATCGGCTTCCGACATACTCAGTACCCGGCAGTTCCATATGTATGGAAAGCAGATTATCGCGGCCGTTCAAAATGCTCTTTCCACACCGGAAGGCAACCTGCCCCGATACCCGCGGAAACCGCATAATGCCGGAAACGGCCCCGCCCTGAAAAAATTCGACCGGCTCAAACGCTGGCGTACCAAAAAAGCAAAATCTTTAGGGATGGACCCCGGGGTTCTGATTTCCAATGCGACCTTGAAGACCGTCGCCGAGAGCCATACGGTGGGCGCGGGAGCGCCGGAAGCCCTTTTCGGGTTGAAAAACTGGCAGAAACACGCTTTTGGCGCCGAAATCATCCTCGCCATGACACGCAGGGAGAAACAAGATGACGGAAACAAAAATCCGGTTTGAAAACAATGACGGCTTTGTGCTTGAAGGCCTTCTCCATGAGGGGGAAAGCGGCCGCGGGGTCGTGATCACCCACCCCCATCCCCTCTACGGCGGGGACATGTACAACAACGTGGTGGCGATCATCCAGAACGCCTTTAGGGAAATGGGCCATTCAACACTGCGATTCAATTTTCGGGGGGCCGGGGCCAGCAGCGGAGCATATGACGACGGGGACGGCGAGCAGCGGGACATAACGGCGGCGTTTCTATCCTTGCGGGAATCCGGTGTTTCGCTGGTGGATCTTGCGGGATATTCCTTCGGCGCATGGGTCAACGCCCGTGCCGTGGCTGAGGCGTGGGTCGCGTGCGATAAGATGATCATGATCGCCCCGCCGGCGGCCATGCTCTCCTTTGGGCCGGACCTGAAACTGCCGTCTCTGAAACTCGTGGTTACCGGAACCCGGGACGCGTTCGCGCCGCCGGACCTGCTGAAGAAACAGACGCCGCTATGGAACCCCGCAGCCCGGCTGGAGGTCATCAATAACGCGGATCATTTTTTTTATGGATTTGAGGAGGTTCTGGCGGGAGTTCTCAAAACCCGCCTCTGAATCCCGAGATGGCGATCATCCCGGGATTCAGGCAGTGTCTTTCTTTCGCAAAAGACAGGAGGAAGGCATTTGGGCAGCATCGTTCATACAGCAAAGAGGGGGATAGCTGATTATTCGCCGTAAACGGTGACCTTGTAATTTCCGATAATCCCAAGGATGTTCTTGACTTCCCAGTCGACATGGCTGATTTTCGTGATGGTACCATTGCGCATCGCCGTGTTGATGCTACAATCACCGGTAGCTACAAGGCCGAGAACGCTCATGCATTCGGCACTTCCGGATTTTACCGCCTTAACATCGGATTCTGCGGCAATCGGCAGTTTTAATTCCGTATAAAGACTACCGACAGGAAACGCCGTTGCACAACCCATAAGCATCGGAATAAATGCAACTAGTCCGATCAACGCCATTAGTTTTACTTTTTTCATGCTGGACTCCTTTTTCAGATGTTTGCGTTCCAGATTTCTGACAACCACCTCTTGTCTTTATCGCCTGAATGCCGATAACCCCCGATGGATCGCCCCTCTTTATGGCTGGAGATCATACCCGCTCACCGGCGGAATATCAATAGGATAATGAATATGAATCCTTTTTTTTTATTACCAGCGGATCACAAAAGACCCGGATTCCCGAGATGATTAGCCCAAGGTCAACCCGTGATCATCTTTTCACGTTTCATCTTGACAGGATATGTCATTCGTTCTAGTGAAAAGAAAAATGATTAAAAAAATGCCCCTTGCGCTTTCCAGGGGAATGAAACCGTAACACCGAATCGATATTTCCGTAAAGGGGCGGTCGTCCGGCGTATATGGATAAAACAGAAGACATCACCATGCTCTACCAGATCACGCAGATCCTGAATCAGACACCGGATCTAAAGGAGTCGCTTAACAATGTTCTGGGTCTGTTCTCGAAAACCATGCACATGAACCGCGGCGCCATTACCATTTTCAACCCCCTCACCGAGGAAATCACCATCGAAATAGCCCACGGCATGTCCGAAAGCGCCCGTCAGAAAGGGGTTTACAAACTGGGAGAAGGCATTACCGGACAGGTCGTCCAGACCGGAGCGGCCGTCACCATTCCCAGAATCAGCCAGGATCCGCGGTTTCTCAACCGCACCGCATCCCGGAAAAACAGGGGCGATCAGGAATTTTCCTTCATCTGCGTGCCCATTAAAAAAGAAAAGCAGGTCATCGGCGCCTTAAGCGTAGACCGGGAATATGATCCAGTCTATCCTCTTGAAAAAGGAGAAAAAATTCTCCATGTGCTGGCGGCCATGATTGCCACCCAGGTGATTCATCTGGAAAGAATCCAGTTGGAAAGAGAACAGTTCAAGGCCGAAACCGATCGCCTGCAAATGGAGCTGGAAAAAAAATACCGCATCAAAAACATCATCGGCAACAGCAACAAAATGCGCGAAGTTTACCAGATGATATCTCAGGTAGCCGGCAGCAACGCCACGGTCCTGATCCGGGGGGAAAGCGGCACGGGCAAGGAGCTGGTCGCCAACTCCATTCACTACAGCTCCCGACGGGCCAGGCGCCCTTTTATTAAAATCAACTGCGCGGCCCTGCCCGCCAATCTGATCGAAAGCGAATTGTTCGGACATGAAAAGGGGGCTTTTACCGGGGCTCTTCATCAAAAGCCCGGCAAGTTCGAACTGGCGGACGGGGGAACGCTGTTTCTGGATGAAATCGGCTCGATTGAGCCGGAAGTTCAGGTAAAACTGCTGCGCGTACTCCAGGAAAGGGAGTTTGCCCGCGTGGGCGGCAATAAAACAATCACCGTTGATGTGCGGATCATCGTGGCCACGAACCGCAATCTCGAACAGGCCGCCACCGAAGGTTTTTTCAGGAGCGATCTCTATTACCGCATCAACGTGTTTCCTATTTAGTGTCTGACAGAAAACCCCGGTTTTTGGTTTTGGTGGGCGCAAAATT